>CAYOTD010000118.1:0-10353 GCA_964406685.1 uncultured Solibacteraceae bacterium
AAAGGCGGCGTCCACCACATCGCCCACGGCCGCGCGCAGCTTCCTCAGATTCGCCAGCCCGACTTCGCACTGCCGCTCGAACACCTTGTGCACGTAGTCCCGGCGCGCGCGGGTCGACATGTACCATTCGGCCACGTCGCGGATGCCTTTAGGGCGCTTCAGCGCCGGCCCCGGCACCAGCGCGATGTCGCCGAAGGCCGTCCCGCCGAAGGAGGCGATCACCGCCCGGCCCGATTCCCTGACCGCTTCCGCCTCGCGCCGGAAGTGCTCCACATCAGCATCGGAGACGGGCTGGAACTCCTCGCAGTTGTCCTCCGGGTCGAGCTTGTCGTCCTCGATCGGCTGCTGCCGGATGATGGCGTCGAAGAAATGGCCGTCCTTGGGCATGCGGCCCGACGGCGGCGCGGAGAGATCGCCTTCCGGATAGATCAGCGTGTCCCCGTTGGGGGCGACGGTGGTGTTGAAGGCGCCCGGGACCAGAACCTCCAGGCCCTGCGGCATCCGCCACATCTTCCAGCCGGACAGCTCGAACCCGAACATCGTCCGCGGCGGGAAGATGCCGTCGATGTCCAAACCCAGCGCATGCTTCAAGTCCTCGTCGATGAAGCCCAACATCTGGAATGGCTCGTGGACCTTAACGGGATCTTTCCCGAGACCCAGCCGGTCGCGGAGGGCGGCCACGCAACTGACGTGCATACCGGTGACCGCGGTGGCGCCGAAATCCACCGGAACGCAATCCGGCTCCCTGTGGTTCAGCGCGGCAAGGACGCGTTCCCGGCTTGTCATAGCGTTGTGGAATTCAGTCTATCAGAGCTTCCGCTCCGGTAGGAGGCTCGGGCGGCGTATGATGGACAGCGGCATGTTCTTCCGGCTTCTTTCTCTCTCCTTGGTGGTGGCGTTCGCCGCAGTGCCTCAGGACGCGGTGGCGCCCGCGCGCAAGATCGCATTGTTCAACGGCCGGAACCTCGACGGCTGGTACACCTGGCTGCGCGAGAACAAGTACGCCGATCCCAAGCAGGTCTTCTCCGTCCGCGACGGCCAGATCCGCATCTCCGGGGAGGAGTGGGGCGGCCTGACAACGAAGCAGTCCTATCGCGATTACCACCTGGTGGTCGAGTGGCGCTGGGGCACGAAGACCTGGGGCGCCCGCGAAAAGAGGGCCCGCGATAGCGGCATCCTCGTTCACGCCGTGGGCGAGGACGGGGCCTACAGCGGCACCTGGCTGGAATCCATTGAAGCTCAGGTAATCGAAGGCGGGGCGGGCGACATCATCCTGGTGGGAGGAAAGAACCGCCCGTCCCTGACCGCCACGGTGCGGCAACAGAGAAAGGAGATCTACTGGGACCGCGCCGGCCAACCGGTCACCCGTGACAGCGGCCGCATCAACTGGTGGGGCCGTTCCCCGGAGTGGAAGGACGAACTCGGCTTCCGTGGGCCGCAGGATGTCGAGAAGCCCACAGGCAAGTGGAACCGGCAGGAGATCGTCGCGGCGGGCGACAAGCTGGCCATCGTCCTCAACGGCAAGCTCGTCAACCGGGGCTACAACCTGTCGCACCGCGCGGGCAAGATCCAGATTCAGTCCGAAGCCGCCGAGATCTTCATCCGCAGAGTGGAGCTGCGCCCGGTCGGGAAGGGGGACCGCAGATTGCTAGACTGAAAGGTGCTCTCCTCAACGCCGGACCCGGCTTCTCGGCGCCGGATTCTGTTCGTTTTCGGCACGCGGCCGGAGGCCATCAAGCTGTGTCCCATCGTGCTCCACATGCGCGGGCGCGCCTCCGAGTTCGATGTCAAGGTGTGCGCCACCGCCCAGCACCGCGAAATGCTCGACCAGGTGCTGGAGGCTTTCGCCGTCAGGCCCGATTACGACCTGAACGTCATGCGAGCCGGGCAGACGCTGTCGCAGTCGACCTCGCGAATCCTGGCGGCGCTCGAACCGGTGCTGGCCGAAACCGCCCCCGATCTGATCCTGGTGCAGGGCGACACCACGACCACACTATGCGGCGCGCTCGCCGGTTTCTATCACCGGATCCCGGTGGGCCATGTCGAGGCCGGGCTGCGCACGGGCGACATTTGGCGTCCCTTTCCGGAAGAGATGAACCGGGTGCTCACCACGCGCCTCGCCGCCCTGCACTTCGCGCCCACCGAAGAATCCGCGGCCAACCTGCGCCGGGAAGGGGTTCCGGACAACCGCGTCTTCGTCACCGGCAACCCGGGAATCGACGCCGTTCTCTGCATCCGCGACAAGCTGGAGCGCGGCGCCGCCGCCGGCGCGCCGTGGCCCATGCTCGACCCGGCGAAGAAGCTGATCGCCGTCACCGCGCACCGCCGCGAAAGCTTCGGCGAGGGTTTTGAGCGGATCTGCTCGGCGCTGCGGCGACTGGCCGCGCGGCCCGATGTCCAGATCGTCTACCCCGTCCACCTGAATCCTGACGTGCAGCGCCCGGTCAAGCACATCCTTTCGCGCCTGCCCAACGTCTTCCTGATCGAGCCGCTGGATTACGTGCCTTTCGTCGACCTGATGCGGCGGGCGCATTTCCTGTTGACCGACTCGGGCGGCGTCCAGGAAGAAGGGCCGTCGCTGGGCAAGCCCGTGCTCGTGCTGCGTGAGACGACGGAGCGCCCGGAGGCGGTTCAAACCGGCACGGTGAAACTGGTAGGGCTGGACGAGGACCGCATCGTCGCCGAGGCCACCCGCCTGCTCGACGACCCCGCCGAGCACCGCCGAATGTCGCTCATCCACAACCCTTACGGCGACGGCACCGCCAGCCGCCAGATCGCCGGCGCCATCGTAGGTGCGCTTCAGTAGGTGACTGTGGCGCACGCTTCAGCATAATGCCGCATAGTGTTTGCATCCCGCTTGGCATGGGGCTATCCCTTGCGATTGGGGAAGGCTGCACCCTTGCCCCAAACCTGCCCGGGATAGGAGGGCCGCTTTTTGCGGCGTTTTGGTGGTTTGGCTTGCCCCACATATAGTACAGCATGCGATCAAAGTAGATTTGCGCTTCTTGCTGGTTCTTGGCGGTAGGCACCAGTTTGGTGTCCTTGATCTTGTCACAGGGGCCGCCATCTCCGTTCCGAACTGGTGCTTCCCCAAGGCAAGCCGCGTTCCGCCGCAACCTCGCGGTCCCCCGAACTCGGCGATTTCGGATCCAAACCCGTCTCCTCACGCCGCCACTCGCCGGCCCTGTTCCCCCACCGCCCGCGCTGGCTGCGCCTGGCTTTGCCGCAGGGGCTCGTAGCGCTCCCCGCTGACCCACAACCGATGCAGCAGCATCGCCAGTTTGCGCGCCACCGCCACCACCACCCGCTTCTTCGCGTTCTTGCCCCCGCGCGCCGCCAGCTTCAAATCCCAGCGCTTCAGGTCCGTATCCGGTCCATGACGGCCCAGAATGCAGTGGGCTCCCTGCACCAGCAGTTGCCGCAGATACCGGTCCCCTTCCTTGGTGATCCGCAACTGCGGCTGGCTCTGGCCGGACTCGCTCCGCCGGGGCCGCAGACCGAGGTAACAGCCCCCTTCCCGGCTGCGCTGGAATCGGTTGCGCCGGTTGGAAAACCTCTCACGGGAGGCTCTGGTTGCCTTGGCCAAGCAAGCCGAGTCCGCCTCCAAGACCATGCGGAAAACCCGATCCCCTACCAGCCAGGAGTAGCTTCCCGCTTCCCCATCCCTCTGCTGAACAAGGGCCCTGCAAAAACTATGTGGCATTACGCTAAAGCGTGCCGGCGCGGGCTTCAGACCGCGCTCCGCCGGTGAGCTGAAGCTCACCGCTGCAAACTGAAGTTTGCGCCACGTTGCCTCATCCCACCGCGCGGGCCCGCCAGAGGGCTTCCGTTGAGCGGGCGGGTTTGCGGCTTGCGGCTGCCAGGAGGGCTTCGCGCAGCAGGTCGGAAACGCCCGCCGCGCCCGACCAGGCCGCTCCGCGCGGGCGCATCTCGATCAGCGCCGAGGCGCACTGGCGCACCTGCGGCTCCCGGTTCAGAACCAGCAGGATGGCGGGCGTGTTTTCGACGGCGCGGCGCAGGCGGAACCAGGCCACCAGGGGGATGCGCCGGGCAACGCGCGGGGCCACTTCCGCCAGGTCCAGCACGATCACGCCGAAGCCGCCCGCCTGCACCAGCAGGTCGGCGGACTGAAGCGCGCGTTCGGCGTCGCCCGCCGCCCGTACCCAGAGCAGGTGATCGAGGTCGACCCCCGCCGCGGCGGCCGAGGCCGGGTCCAGGTTGTCGCCGGCGTCTACCCAGGCGCAGATTTCGGCGCGCGCCGTCGCCCCGGCCACGGCCCGCAGGGCGAAAGTGGTCCGTCCCGAGGAAGCGGCGCCAAAAACCTCGGTCACCCTCCCGCGCGGCAACCCCCCGGTGAGCCGGTCCAGCTCCGGGATATCGAAAAGAAGTCTCTCCGGGTCAATGGTTTCCCGAATTCCCAGGGGAACGTCGAAGCGCCTGGCAACCAGGGCTTCCAACTCGATTTTTCGAAATGCGGCCGACGGCATGGCATGTCTAGTTTCGCTCTGTGTTCGCCTCTTCAGCGTACAGCGAACGGGCGAAAAATGCAAACCTGTACCCGGACTCTGCGGTTATCCTTTAAAGGTAAGGATCGCGATGACTTCAAGAGATCTGGCACACCAGGACTCGGCGCTGGCGGAAATCACTCGCCGGCTTGCCGAATCCTACGCTCCGGAACGCATCTATCTGTTCGGGTCAAAGGCGCGAGGCGATGCCGGACCGGACAGCGACTTCGACCTGATGGTGATCGTGCCCGACGACGCACCCCCCGAAAGACGCCGCAGTCGGCTTGCGTATGAAGCGATCTGGACCACGGGAGTGGCCGCCGACGTCATCGTTCTGACCAGGAGTCAATTTGAAGGCCGATTGCACGTAGAGGCGTCGCTTCCAGCGACCGTCGCGAGAGAGGGCAAATTGCTCCATGCCGCTTGATCCCGCTTTGGCCAGCGAAACCAGGGCGTGGCTTGTGAAGGCGAGCAACGACCTTCGCGCTGCCGCGTTTGAGTTTGGAGCAACTCCGCCCTTGCTGGAAGACATCGTATTCCACTCACAACAGGCGGCAGAAAAGACACTCAAGGCGTTTCTCACCTGGCACGGCCAGCCGTTTCGAAAAACACACAGCCTGGTGGAACTCGGCCGGGCGTGTGCGGTGTTGGACCCGGCACTTGAGAATCTGCTCCGTCAAGCCGCGCCATTGACCGAATATGCCTGGAGATTCCGCTATCCAGGCGACCCTGAAGAACCCACATACGACGAAGCCCAGTCGGCATTGGCGATTGCCCGCGCCGTCTCCCAGGAAATTCTCGAACGCCTGCCTGCGGACGTCCGACCGTAGATCCAGTGTGAGTAGCTACCCAATTGGCCTACATTCCTGTAAAGGCGCACCTGGTCAGTCCATCCTGCGGCCTTCCGAGTTTCTTGACCGGTGGACTGTCCCTGCATGATTTTGGTTTCTCAGGCGTATCGACGCGGCCGGGAGATCCTGGGAACATCCAGGTCTGGATGCAGGACCACAGGGTTCTCGGCTATGGTTCGGTGGCCGCGAGGTTTATGAGCAATCGTATGCCGGGCGTCAACTCGCTGGCAATCACGTTCATGCACGAGTTGGGCCACGCGTCCTGCAACATGGATGTGCGAGCCGGCGGGAGCCCGTCTGACACGAGCAATCAACGGGCACTTGAATCTGAAAATGCTACCCGAAGACTAGATGATCCGACGGCTCCGTACAGAAAGGTGCACTAACGTGGTCCGCTTTTCGATGGCTGGCGTCTCCGCTGTGATCGCAGTTGTCGCGACGCTCTCATGTCATCGGCAGAGCGCCGGCTGTGATGGCCGAGTCTTTGCAGAGATCTTCCGGGACTTTGTCTTTGTTGGTCAGTTTCCCGAGCGGCCTCCTGGGCGTGATATCCCGGCCCATCGATATGATCCGGTTCCTATTCCAGCGGTCTTGGTACCAGGAAACCGATACGTCTTCGTACACGCAGGACCCTTGAATTCGGCCCAGTTCGCCACGGGGGAATTGCCCGCCCGCCTGAGAGCAGCAGGACTCCAGATTGTGCACGCCCCACGAACTGTCGACGAGATGCCTATCGCGGAACCCACGGGCTCCGTGTGGTGGATTGATTCTCGAGGGTCCCGATGCAAAGGCCGAGTCTATCCTATGCTCGATCCGGTTCTTTACCAGCGGGGCGGACTGGCGCCTAACGGCAGTGTGGAGGCATTGGTGGTCACAATCAGCAACGAGTGAGAACAGTCCGGTGTGCGCTCAGTGCGCCGTGAGATCCAGAGACTGGCCTCCACAGCTTCGAAGTCCGCAACTCTGGCTCAGTCCAGGGATGGTTCGTGTCGAGCGATACAGTCAGCCCTGGACTCCGGAAGCTCAACGAGCATGGGAACTCCGTGAAACCGACGCCTGAACGCGAAGTGGCTCTCACGTCGAGATCGCAGACTGGATGTGAGCGCTACGTGAACCCCATCTTGTTGCGAGGTGGTGTGAAGGTCACGCCGCCGGGGCCTGGGCCGTGTCGTGGACCAGGATGCCGGGGATGACGGCGGCCAGGACGTCTTCGATTTTCTCGACGAAGACGAACTCCATCTCCTGGCGCGCTTCTTCGGGGAGGTCGCGCATGTCCTTCTGGTTGGCGCGGGGCAGAAGCACGCGGCGGATGCCGGCGCGGCGCGCCGCCAGCACCTTTTCCTTGACGCCGCCGATGGGCAAGACGAGCCCCGTGAGCGTGATTTCGCCGGTCATCGCCGTGTCGCCGCGCGCTGGGCGGTTCGAATACAGCGACGCCAGCGCCACCGCGGCCGTGATCCCGGCCGAAGGCCCGTCCTTGGGAACCGCGCCCGCCGGCACGTGCAGGTGCAGGCCGCTGTCGCTGAACCGCTTGCGATCCACGCCCAACTCCCCGGCGTGCGCCCAGACCCAGCTTTGCGCGGCCTTCACCGATTCCTGCATCACATCGCCGAGCTGGCCGGTGAGCGTGAGGCCCTTGCCTTCGGGAAGCAGAGTCGCTTCGATGTAGAGCACGTCCCCGCCGGCCTCGGTCCAGGCCAGGCCGGTGGCCACACCGGCGGGAAGATCGCGCCGCATACCTTCGATGTGGAACATCTCGGCGCCCAGAATCTCGCCCAGGTCCTCTTCCCGCATCGTCACCGCTTCTTCGCGGCCCTCGGCGAGGGTGAGTGTCAGCCGGCGCGCCACGCGCCCCAGGGTACGCTCGAGTTGCCGCACGCCGGCTTCGCGCGTGTACCGCCGGATGATGTGCTTGAGCGTTCCATCGGGAATGACGCACAACTCGGGCGTCAGCCCGGTCTCCTTGAACTGGCGCGGGATCAGGTAGCGGCGCGCGATTTCGGTCTTCTCTTCCTCGGTGTAGCCGGATAGCCGGAGCAGCTCCATGCGGTCCAGCAGCGGCGCCGGGATGGAATCGAGCGAGTTGGCGGTGGTGATGAACAGCACCTTCGAGAGGTCGAAGGCCAGGTCCAGATAGTTGTCGCGGAAGGTGCGGTTCTGCTCCGGATCGAGGATTTCAAGCAGCGCCGCCGCCGGGTCGCCGCGGAAGTCGCGCCCGAGCTTGTCGACCTCGTCGAGCATCAGCAGTGGATTGCGCGCGCCGGCGCGGCGGATGGCCTGAATGACGCGGCCGACCATGGCGCCGATGTAGGTGCGCCGGTGGCCGCGCAACTCGGCCTCGTCGTGCATGCCGCCCAGGCTCATCCGCTCGAACTTGCGACCGAGGGAACGCGCGATGGATTGGCCCAGCGAGGTCTTGCCCACCCCGGGAGGTCCGACGAAGCACAGGATCGGCGCCTTGGCGTCGGGATTGCGCTTGAGCACGGCCAGGTGCTCCAGGATGCGTTCCTTGACCTCCTTGAGTCCGTAATGATCTTCGTCCAGGATTTCGCGGGCGCGCTTCAGGTCCAGGTTGTCGGCCGTGGCGTGATTCCAGGGCAGCTCCAGCACCAGCTCGAGCCAGGTGCGGGCGACGTGGTGCTCGGGCGAAACCGACGGAAGCCGCTCCAGGCGGGTCAGCTCGCGCTCGGCCTCCTTGCGGGCCTCTTCGGGAAGCTCGGCCTTGGTGAGCCGCTCGCGCAGCTCCTGCATCTCGGCCTGTTCGGGGTTTTTCTCGCCCAGTTCCTGCTGGATGGCGCGCATCTGCTGGCGCAGGAGATATTCGCGCTGCTCGCGGCTCATTTCGCTGCGGGCTTCGTTGGCAATCTTGGTGCGCAGCTCGAGCACCTGCACTTCGTGCGACAGATAGGTGTGCATCAGCCGCAGGGCGTCGGCGCAGGTCTCGGCTTCCAGCAGCGCCTGTTCCTTCTGCGCCGACAGGCTCATCAGGGAGGCCAGCAGGTGAACCATCCGCATGGGCTCTTCCGAGCCGGCCAGCATCTGGCCCAACTCCACCGGAGTCTCCGGTTGCACCAGCGCAAAGGCCTTCTGGGCGAGCTCGGCCACGGCGCGGCGCAGCGCCTCCACTTCGGGACCGCTGTCCTGCGGCAGGGGCAGGGAGCTGACGCGCGCCTCCAGGTATTCGCCGTTGTGTTCGAGTTTCAGGATCGCCACGCGCTCGGCCCCCAACACCAGCAGCTCCGAGGCCGACTCGCTGGAGCGCGTCATGCGGCGCACGATGGCCCGGGTGGCGATGCCGTAGAGATCGGCCTGCGACGGCTCTTCCACCGAGGCGTCCCGCTGGGCGGCGATGACGATCTCCTTCCCTTCGGAAGCCATGGCCGCCGCCACCGCCGCCAGCGAGGCAGGCCGCCCCACGGCCAGCGGCATCAGCAATTGCGGAAACAGCACGCTGTTTTTGAGCGGCAACACCGGAAGCGTCTGGATCTTGGGTTCGGTCGTGCTCATTGTTCGGCTCCTCTTCCAACCGGAACAGCGGCGAAACTCAGCTCGCCCGAGGCGTCCACATCCACCCGGACGGAGGCTCCTTCGCGAATCCCGCCGCCCAGGATACGCCGCGCCAGCGCCGTTTCCACTTCTTTCTGAATCGCCCGCTTCAGCGGACGGGCGCCGTAGGCCGGATCGTAGCCCACGCGTACCAGGTGAAGACGCGCCGCGGGAGTGAGTTCGACGACGATACGCCGGTCGGCCAGGCGCGCCAGCAGTCCTGCTAATTGGATGTCCACGATGCGCGTGAGATGCTCCTCGTCGAGGGCGTGGAAGACGATGGTCTCGTCCACGCGGTTGAGGAACTCGGGCCGGAAATGGACACGCATCTCGTCCAGCACGGCGCGCTTCATCTCCTCGTAGCCGGCGCCGTCGAAAGCGCCGCGATACTCGAGGATGCGATGGCTGCCGATATTGGACGTCATGATGACGATGGTGTTCTTGAAGTCCACCGTGCGGCCCTGCCCATCGGTCAGCCGGCCGTCGTCCAGGATCTGCAACAGCACGTTGAACACGTCGGGGTGCGCCTTCTCGATCTCGTCGAACAGGATCACCCGGTAGGGGCGGCGGCGCACGGCTTCGGTCAACTGCCCGCCCTCCTCATAGCCGACGTAGCCTGGCGGCGCGCCGATCAGCCGCGCCACGGTGTGCTTCTCCTGGTACTCGGACATGTCGATGCGGATCATGGCGTGCTCGTCGTCGAACAGCGACTGCGCCAGCGTGCGCGCCAGCTCCGTCTTGCCCACACCCGTCGGACCCAGGAAGATGAAGCTGCCGATGGGCCGGTTGGGATCCTTCATGCCCGAGCGGGCGCGCAGCACGGCTTCGGCCACCGCCGTGACCGCTTCGTCCTGGCCCACCACGCGGCGGTGAAGCTCGTCCTCCAGGTGCAGCAGCTTCTGCATCTCGCCTTCCAGGAGCTTGGAGACCGGGATGTGCGTCCAACGGCTGACCACTTCGGCGATGTCCTCTTCGTCGACCTCTTCCTTGATCAACCGCGCGGCGCCCTGCTTGCCGGCGAGCTTCTCCTCTTCGGCGCGAAGCTCGCGCTCCAGCCCGGTGAGCCGGCCGTACTTGAGCTCGGCCGCACGGTTCAGATCATAGGCGCGCTCGGCCTGTTCGACTTCCAGCTTGGTCTGCTCGATCCGCTCGCGCAGCGCGCGCAACCGCTGGACGCCTTCTTTTTCGTTCTTCCACTGCGCCTGCAACGCGTCGGCCTCGGCGCGCAGGTTGGCGAGTTCCTTCTCCAGGCGCGCCAGCCGCTCGCGCGAGGCATCGTCGGTCTCCTTCTTGAGCGCCTCGCGCTCGATTTCGAGCTGCATGATGCGGCGCAGCTTCTCGTCCAGCTCGGCGGGCAGCGAGTCGATCTCGGTGCGCAGCCGGGCCGCCGCTTCGTCCACCAGGTCGATGGCCTTGTCCGGCAGAAAGCGGTCCGAGATATAGCGGCTGGA
>CAYOTD010000119.1:0-10327 GCA_964406685.1 uncultured Solibacteraceae bacterium
AGCGATCCCCATAGAAACGCTGCCGAAGCCTGTCCTGCCGGTCTCGGTGCTGATCGGCAGCACCGAAGCGGAAGTGCTCTACGCCGGAGCCGCGCCGTACCTGGTTTCCGGCGCGATGCAAGTGAACGCGCGCATCCCGCGTAACCTGATTCCCGGAAGTTACCTTCTTACCCTGCGCATCGGCCGCTTCTCCAGCCCGCGCGGCATCACCATCGCGGTGAAGTAGAGCAGCGCGAGCCGGCCATCCCGGCGATGGCGCGGGCGACCTCGTCAGGCAGTCTTTTTGTACTCCAGGGTCAGGACGTCCTCCAGATGGAGGCGCTTGGACGCATCCAGGATTTCGATGCCCACGATGCGGTCCTCGTCGCCCAGTTCGACGACCATGCCTTCGCTCGGCTCTTTGCAGAGGACCTGCTGCTGCCTCTCATCGAGCCTGATGTAGAGCAGGTCCGACTTTTCGTGGTACGTGATCTTCATTCCGGCTGCCCCCAGAATCCGAAGTAGACTACAACTGTGACCGTGACGGCGGTCTGTCCAAGCATGGAGAAAACGACGCGGACCTTCTTCTGCCGGTAGAATCGTCCTCTCCAGATTCCCTCATACGTGTACACCTTCGATTTTGCGAACCGCCCGGAGTGGGCTGCCTCCGGAACTCCGGTTCTTACGACGTCCTCGACCTCCCCCAACCTCAGCTCCAGTAGTTCCGATCCAGGCTGCGGTACTGGACGGCTTCGGCGACGTGCTTGGCGGCTACGGTCTCCGAGCCGCCCAGGTCGGCGATGGTGCGGGCTACTTTGAGGATGCGGTCGTGGGCGCGGGCGGACAGGCCCATGCGGCGCACGGCCATCTCGAGGGTGCGCTCGCCCGCTTCGTCCAGCGCGCACAGCCGCCGAAGCTGGTTCGAGGGGATGAGCGAGTTGGAGAAGCCGCGGCGGTGCTGGATGGCGCGGGCCGCCTCGACCCGGGCGCGGATCTCGTCCGAAGAGACGCCGGCGCCATCCCCGCGCAGCTCCTTGTAGGCCACCGCGGGCACTTCGATGTGCAGGTCGATGCGATCCAGCAGCGGTCCGGAGATCTTGCCCAGGTAGCGCTGGATGATGCCGCCCGTACACCGGCACTCGCGCGTCTGGTCACCGTAGAAGCCGCACGGGCACGGGTTCATCGCCGCCACCAGCATGAAGCGGGAGGGGAACGAAAGCGTCATGTTGGCGCGGGCGATGGTCACCGAGCCGTCCTCCAGCGGCTGGCGCAGCAGTTCGAGGACGTTGCGCGCGAACTCGGGCAGCTCGTCCAGAAACAGCACGCCGTTGTGCGCCAGGCTGACCTCGCCCGGCCGCGCCATGCCCGCCCCGCCGCCGAGCAGCCCCGCGTCGGACACCGTGTGGTGCGGCGAGCGGAAGGGGCGCCCGGCCAGCAGGCCCGCACCCGGGCCGAGCACCCCCGCCACGCTGTGCACCTTGGTCGTCTCCAGCGCCTCCTCGAAGGTCAGCGGCGGCAGGATGCCCGACAGGCGCTTGGCCAGCATCGTCTTGCCCGACCCCGGTGGGCCGATCATCAAAACGTTGTGCGATCCCGCGGCGGCCACTTCGAGCGCACGCTTGGCGGTGGCCTGGCCGCGGACATCGCGGAAGTCGGGGACGGCGGCGGTCTCGGCCGGCAGCGGGGCGCGGTGGGCGGCAGCAGGCACGAACCGGTCCGGCTCGTTGATCACCGCCACCGCCTCCCCCAGGTGACGCAGGCCGAAGACGCGTACCCCTTCCACCACCGCGGCCTCGGCGGCGTTCTCGGCGGGAACGATCAGGTTGCCGATGCCCTGGCGGCGGGCGCAGACGGCGATGGACAGCGCGCCGCGCACCGGGCGCAGGCCGCCATCCAGGGACAGCTCGCCCACCAGCAGGTGGGAGTCGGTGCGCGCCACCGCGCCCATGGCGCCCAGGATGCCCATGGCCATCGGCAGGTCGAATCCCGCGCCCTCTTTGCGGACGTTGGCCGGGGCGAGGTTGATGGTGACCGACTTGCTGGGGTAGCCGAAGCCCGAATTGAGCAGCGCGGACTTGATCCGCTCCCGGCTCTCGCGCACCGCCGTGTCGGGCATGCCGACGGTAACGAAATCGCGCGCCGTGCCCGACGGGTACATATCCACTTCGACGTCGATCAGGTGGGCGTCGATGCCGTATACAGCCGCACTCCGGGTGCGAAACAGGGCCATCTCTGTATTGAGTGGCGAGGACCCCGGAACTTCTCACCGGCTCCAGCCCGGATCGGCAAGGCCGCGGACCATGCCGGATCCAACCATCGCGTCTGGCTGTACACTGGACTGTGCCGGGGAGCCCGGAACTGAAGAAGGAGCGCATCACGAATGACCCAAGTCAACCGCCGCACGTGGATGAAGGCGAACGCAGCGGCCGCTGCCGCCGCCGGCGCGGCTTCCTGCCTGCCCGAAGGCGCCTATGCGACGCAACAAGGGAAGATCATCCTGTCGCACGTACTGGATCTGGACCAGCCGGAGCGCCTGAAGCTCTGTCTGCAAATGGGCGTCACGCACGTGGTTTCGACGCCCTTGCTGGCGGGCATCGGCCCCGATCAGTACGTCGCGGCGATGCGCAAACACAAAGAAGCATGGGCCGAGGCGGGCTTCAAGGTCGCCGTATATGAAACCATGACGCCGGTCCCGGCAGCCAACATCCGGCGGGGAACGCCCGGCCGGGATCGGGAACTCAGGAACTGGATTGCCGCCGTGGAGGCCATGGGCAAGGTGGGAATCCCGGTGCTGTGTTATAACCTCGGCCAGGGGGGGAAGCGGACCGGCAGCGTCGTGGTGCGTGGCGGAGCCGTCTCAACCGCGCACGACTACGAGGCATCGAAGAAGCTGCCGCCGGCCAGGGAGATCTACACCGAAGATCAACTGTGGGAAGCCCTCACCTGGCTGATCGAGCGAATCATCCCGGTCTGCGAGAAGGCAAACGTCAGGATGGGGTACCACCCCAACGACCCCTCCGTGTCTCCCTATCTCGGCTCGGCGCAGATTATGATCAGTCCCGCGGCCTACCGCCGTCTGTTTTCGATTGCCGACAGCCCGTACAACGGCGTCTCGTTCTGCCAGGGGAACTTCCGCTCGATGAAGTACGCGCCGGGCGAAAGCATCTACTCGGTGGCCACGGAATTCGCGGAAAGGCGCAAGATCCAGTTCGTTCACTTCCGTGACGTTGCCGGCACGGCGGACACGCGCTACCACGAGACGTTTCACGACGACGGCCCGACCGACATGGCCAGGATGCTCCAGTGCTACGTTCGCGGGGGATTCGCCGGCCCCCTGCGAACCGACCATGCGCCGGCCATGGAAGGCGAGGACGCACAGAAGAAGCCCGGCTATGCCATGTTGGGACACATCCACGCCATCGGGTATACGAAGGGCCTGATGCAGGCGTTGAACATCGCCTACGAGTAAACCCGCACCGGGCGGCGAGTAGCATAAGATGTACAGAAGGTGAAAACGATGATGAAGCGTCGAGATTTCCTTGCCAGCGCAAGCCTGAGCGGTTCTCTGTCGTCTTCGGGCGCGGCGGCCCCCTCCAAGCCCAAGCTGGGATGCGTGAGCTGGAACTTCCACAGCCTGGCTCCGGGCGTGAAACCCGAAGAGGCCATCGATATCATCGGAAGTCTCGGGTTCGACGGCGTGGAGCTCATCGCGAACTCGCCCAAGGACCTCCGCGAGTACTGGACGGACGACACCATCGGCCGCGTCAGGAAACAACTGGAGCGGAACAAGCTGGTAGTGCCCCAGTTCCCGATGTTCCAGCCCGTGGTGGAGGGATTGACGAGCCGGAACCGGGAGGAGCGAAACCGGGGCCTCGACAACTTCGAAGCGGGCTGCCGCGTCGGCAAGAAGCTGGGCGCGCCGATGGTCAACATCGTGGCCCCCTGGGCGCGCGAGTTGAAGGCGTCCACCACCTACCTGCCCCGTTACTTCATGAGCGATCCCAAACCGGGAGAAAAGTTCCACATCGACATCGCTCCGGGCTTCGACGGCGACGAGGTGTGGCGCGTGTTCGCCGACGCGATGAAGGCTTGCCTGGAGCGCGCCAAGGCGCACGGCATGAAGTTCACCATCGAGAACCACACGCACACGATGATTCCGGTCACCGACAGCTTCCTGCGGCTCTGGGACGCGGTTCGGGACCCGGCGCTGGGCTGCAACCTGGACTGCGGCTGGGCCATGAACCAGCGCGAATACCCGCCGCTGGCCATCCGCAAGCTGAACCAGCGCCTGCTGAATCTCCACATGCGCGACATCGACGCCCGGATGCGCCAGATGGTGCCGGTCGGCGAGGGAGTGATGGACGTCAAAGCCATCGCGGATGCGGTGAAGGCGGTGGGCTTCGACGGTTTCATCACCCTGGAGCAGGACGGGTTCGGCGGCGACATGCGGGAAGCCTGCCGCCGCTACCTGCGCATCATGAAGGAAGCCTTTTCCTGAGAAGCCGCCCTATCGCGCCTGGGCGGCCAGAAAGCGGCGCGGCACCAGGAGGGTGAGGGCGCCGGCGGCGATCTCGATAGTGGCGGGCAGGTGGCCCGCGTACTCGCCGTCCACCTGCACCGGCACGGGGCCGGCGGCCGGAACCAGTTGGATCGACCGCGCCGGCAGGATCGTGGCTCCGCTCATCCGCCCGAGCGTTCCGGTGGCCACCCCGGCGAAGTACTTCAGGTACCGTGCGGCCGTCGCTCCTTGGAGGGCGATCACCTCGAAGTCGTTCCGCAGCAGGCTGGCGCCGCGGGCGATGGCCAGGTCGCCGCCGTAGTTGCGCCCGCGCGCCACGAGCGCGAAGCCGCAGCGCCGCGTCACCCCGTCCGCGCGGACGTCGAACTCCGCCAGCCGCTTCCCCACCAGCCGGAAGGACGCCACCCAGTAGGCGATCTTCCCCAGGCGCCGCTTCAGGTCCGGATCGACCTCGGTGACCACGCGCGCGTCCAGCCCCACCCCGGCCATCATCAGAAAATGCCGGGGCGCGGCGCCCGCCGCGCGCAGCACGCCGAGCGAGACGCGCACCGGTTCCAACTCGCCGATCTTCGCGGCCACGCGCTCCAGCCCCCGGCCCAGGCCAAGTTCGCAGCAAAGGCAGTTGGCCGTGCCCGCGGGCAGCGCGGCCAGCGGAACCGCCGTACCCGCGACCCCTTGCAGCGCTTCGTTGATGGTGCCGTCTCCGCCGGCGATGAGGATCAGGTCCGCGCCGCGCGCGATGCGTTCGCGCGCGATGGCTCCGGCCGTCTCCGGCCCGGTGGTCGGGCAAGCCTCAACGCCATGCCCGGCGGCGCGCAACGCGTCGATGGCCCGTTCAAGCCGCGCCTCTCCCCTTCCCTGAAGCGCGCCCGCGCAGGGGTTGTAGATCAGGCCGATATGCCGGTAGTGTACGATCACTCATCCGCCTTGGCAAAAGTACCATCATAGAATAGACACTCATGGAGGAATCCCCAAGCCGCGAGGCGGAACGGCTGCGCGAGGAACTGCGCCGCCACGAGCACCTGTACTACGTGCTCGACCAACCCGAGATCAGCGACGCCGAGTACGACGCCAGGATGCGCCGGCTCAAGGCGCTCGAAGACGAGCACCCGGAGCTGGTCACGCCCGACTCGCCCACCCGCCGCGTGGGCGGCGCTCCGCGCGAGGGCTTCGTCAAGGTCGCCCACAGCGAGCCGATGCTGAGCCTGGACAACGCGCTCAACGAAGGCGAACTGCGCGAGTTCGACCGGCGGGTGCGCGATCTGTTGGCGGGCGAGCCGTACCGCTACGTCGCGGAGGTGAAACTCGACGGTCTGTCCATGGCCGCGCGCTACGAGAACGGCGTGCTGGCGCGCGCCATCACGCGCGGCGACGGCATCCAGGGCGAGGACGTCACCGAAAACGCGCACACCATCCGCAGCCTTCCGCAGCGGGTCGCCGGCAGCCCGGCCAACTTCGAGGCGCGCGGCGAAGTGGTGATGGACCGCGCCGCCTTCGAGAGGCTCAACGCGGAGCGCGACCAGCAGGGCCTGCCGCGCTACGCCAACCCGCGCAACTCGGCCGCCGGATCGCTGCGCGTGCTGGAGCCGCAGGTCACCGCCGCGCGGCGGCTGCACTTTTTCGCCTACTTCTTTCTGCCGCCTTGCGACAGCCACTGGGAATCGCTGGAAACGCTCGCCAGGCTTGGCTTCAAAGTCGAGAGCCACCGCCGTTTGTGCAACGGCCTCGACGATCTGATCGAGTTCTGCCGGGAGTGCGAAGCCAGGCGCGACGATCTGCCCTACGAGATCGACGGCGTGGTGGCCAAGGTCGATTCCCTCGCACAGCAGCGCGTGCTCGGCTGGACGGCCAAGGCGCCGCGCTGGGCCATTGCCTTCAAGTTCCCGCCGCGCCAGGTGGAGACCGTACTCCGGGGCATCGAGGTGCAGGTGGGCCGCACGGGCGTGTTGACTCCGGTGGCGAAGCTCGACGAAGTCCCGGTCAGCGGCGTGATGGTGGCGCGCGCCACGCTGCACAACCAGGACGAGATCGAGCGGCTGGGCGTGCAGGTGGGCGACACGGTGCTCATCGAGCGTTCGGGCGACGTGATCCCCAAGGTGGTCCGCGTGGTGCGGCAGGGCGAAAGCCGCCAGCCCTTCGAGATGCCCAAGCAGTGCCCGGTCTGCGGCGGCGAGGTGGCGCGCGAGGAAGGCGAGGTCGCCAGCCGCTGCGTGAACACGAACTGCCCGGCGCGCCTGAAGGAATCGATCCTGCACTTCGCCGCCCGCGGAGTGATGGACATCGACGGGATGGGCGAGGCGCTGGTGGACCAGTTGGTGGACAAAGGTCTCGTGACGAGCGTGGCCGACTTGTACAAGCTCAAAGCCGAGCACCTGATTCCGCTGGAGCGGATGGCGGAGAAGTCGGCGAACAAGGTGGTCGAGAACATCCAACGCTCGAAGGAGCGGCCGCTGGCGCGCGTGCTGAACGGCCTGGGCATTCCTTTCGTAGGCGAGCGCACGGCGCAGATCCTGGCCGACACCTTCGGCGACCTCGACAAGATCCGCGACGCAGATATCGAGACCTTGCAGCAGGCCGAAGAGGTCGGCCCCAAGGTCGCGGCCAGCATCCGGCACTTCTTTGCCGAGCCGCACAACCTGGAACTGGTCGAACGCCTCCGCAAGGCCGAACTGAAGTTCACCCAGGAGACTCGGCGGAAACAGGGCGGACCGCTGGAGGGCAAGACGTTCGTCCTCACCGGCACTCTGCCCTCGATGGCGCGCGAAGAGGCCAAGGCGCGCATCGAAGCGGCCGGAGGGAAAGTCACCGCGTCGGTGAGCAAGAAGACGGACTTCGTGGTGGCGGGCGAAGAGGCCGGCTCCAAGCTCGACAAGGCGCGCGCCCTGGGCGTGCGCATACTGAATGAGGCGGAGCTATTGGAGCTGATGGGATGGAATTCGTCGAGCAACTGAAGGCCAGCGTCGACATCGTCAAGGTGGTGGGGGAGTACGTGCGGCTGAAGCGCTCCGGGCCGCGCTGGATGGGCCTGTGCCCGTTCCACAACGAGAAGACGGGCTCGTTCTCGGTCCACTCGACGCACCAGTTCTACTACTGTTTCGGCTGCCAGGCCAAGGGCGACGTCATCAAGTTCGTCATGGAGATCGAGCGGCTGAGCTTCTACGAAGCCCTCAAATTGCTGGCCGAGCGCAACGGCATCCCGATGCCCAAGCGCAGCGAGTACTCCGACCCCGACACCAAGCTGCGCGCGGCCATCTTCGAGATGCACGAGTTGGCCGCGCGCGTCTTCCGCAACTCGCTGGCGGCGGGGGCCGGGGCGGAAGCGCGGGCCTACCTGGCAAAGCGCGGACTCAACGCCGAACAGATCGAAGAATTCGGCCTGGGCTTCGCCGAACGAGGCGGCCAGATCCTGGTGCGGCGCTTCGAACAGCAGGGCTTCACCCCCGAGCAGATGGAAGCCTCCGGGCTGGTGCTCAAACGGCCGGACGGCTCGGGCTTCTACGACCGCTTCCGCAACCGCCTGATCTTCCCCATCCAGAGCGAATCGGGGAAGATCATCGCCTTCGCCGGCCGCGCGCTGGCGGCGGGCGACGAGCCGAAGTACATGAACTCGCCCGAGACGCCCATCTACCGCAAAAGCACGGTGCTCTACAACCTGCACCGCGCCAAGGACGCCGTCCGCAAGAACGACCGGGGCGTGCTGGTGGAAGGCTACATGGACGTGATCGGCGTCTACTCGGCCGGGGTGCGCGAAGTGGTGGCAAGCTGCGGCACCGCGCTGACCAGCCTCCAGGTGCGTGCCCTGAAGCGCCACTCCTCCAACATCGTGGTGAACTTCGACCCCGACGCCGCCGGAGCCAGCGCGGCCGAGCGGTCGATCCAGTTGCTGCTGGAAGAGGACATGCGCGTTCGCATCCTGGAACTGGACCAGGGCCTGGATCCGGACGAGTACGTCAAACAGCGCGGCGCCGACACCTACCAGCACAAGCTGGCCTCGGCGGGCGGCTACTTCCACTGGCTGGCCGACCGCACGCGCGCCCGCCACGGCGCCGCGGTCGAAGGCCAGATGGCGGCCCTCAAGGAGCTGCTCCCGGCCATCCACAAGATGCCGGACAAGATCGAGCGCGCGGCGGTGGCCGAGGACGTCGCCCATTACCTGGGCATCGAGCGAGGTCTCGTACTCGACCAGTTCCGCCGGGCCGCGCTCGACCGGCGCGAGCGGCCCCCGGAGGCGGCGCCGCGGCCCTCGGTTCCCGCCATCGAGAAGATGCTGCTAAACGCCGTTCTCGCCGCGCCCGAGATTCGTTCCGAGATCCTGGGGCGGTTGAAGGAGATGGGCGCGGTGGACCGCTTTGTCACCCGCGGCATCTTCGAAACGCTATTCGTCATGGAGGAGACCGGGCAGCGGATCGGGTTCCCGGAACTGGAGGCGCGGCTGGCCGAAACCGAGCGGAGCCTCATGCTTCCGGCCCTTCTTGCCGATGAATTCAGTGAAGGAGCCAATACCCGTGAGCAGGCGGAAGCCTGCCTCCGGCGGCTGGAAGCCGACAGTCACCGGATGCGCCAGTCCGAGGTTCGCGCGCGGCTGAAAGAGGCCGAGCGGGCGGGCGATCTCGCCGAAGCGATGCGGCTGGCGGAGGAGTTGAATCGGCTGGACGCGGGGCCGTCCCGGTAGCGCCGCCGGGCGTTGTAGAATTGGGTGAAGCTCTCGCTAGAGTACTCGGGGACACGGTTGGGAACGGATGACAAGTTCGGCCGCCTGAAGCAGCTCATGGAGTCCGGGAAGTCCAAGGGCTACGTGCTCTACGACGAGGTCAACGAGCTTCTGCCCGACGACCTGAACGCCGGCCCCGAGCTGGACGAGTTGCTGGCCGACCTGGACGGCGCGGGCGTAGAAATCCTCGACGAACCCAAACTCGGATTCGACAAAAAGGAAGAGGGCGACGATCTGGCCGACCTGGATTTCGCCCAGGATTTCGGCGACAAGACCAACGACCCGGTGCGGATGTACCTGCGCGAGATGGGGTCGGTGCCGCTGCTGACGCGCGACGGCGAAATCGAGCTGGCCAAGCGGGTCGAGCGCGGCCAGCGGACCGTCGAGCGGGCGCTGTCGCGCTCGCCCATGGTCATCAAGGAGATCCTCAAGCTTGGCGAAGAGGTCGCGCGCGACCCCTATGCGATTCGCGACGTCCTGCTGCTGCCGGAGCTGGTCAACGACGAGCACCTGGAGGAGCACTGCCGGCAGTTCCTGACCACGGTCGCGGAGATCGAGAAACAGTTTCGCAAGGCGCAGCAGTTGCGCCAGAAGATGCTGGTTGTTTCCCGGGGAATGAAGCCCAAGCAGCACCGGGCGCTGCGCATGACCCTCGGCCGGACGGTGATCCGCGTCTCCCGGCTGCTGCGAGCCATCCAGCTCAGCTCGCTGACGCGGCGGCGCCTCTCCGCCCGGCTCCACGCCGCGGTAGAGGAGTTGAAGCCGATTGAGCGCGAGATCGCCCGCGCCCAGCGCCGGTCGGAAGACGTCAACGGACAACTGGCCCGCGAATCGCGCCGGGAGCTGCGGCTGCTCAGTCAGAGACTCCAGCAGCTTGAGGACGAGGCCGGCGCCTCGGCAACGGAGTTGCGGCGCACGCTCCACCTGGTGGAGCGCGGCGAGCAGGAAGCCGAAACCGCCAAGAAGCAGTTGATCGAGGCCAACCTGCGGCTGGTGGTCTCCATCGCCAAGCGCTATACCAACCGCGGCATGCAGTTCCTGGACCTGATCCAGGAAGGCAACATCGGCCTCATGAAGGCGGTGGACAAGTTTGATTACCGCCGCGGCTACAAGTTTTC
>CAYOTD010000120.1:0-10313 GCA_964406685.1 uncultured Solibacteraceae bacterium
AACGGTGATCGACATCAGTTCGGAACGCTGATCGGCATCCCCCGGAATCCGCAGCTCGTTCTTGTACCGCTTCTTCCCGAGCTTCGCCTTGCTGGCGGGGCTGCGCTTCCCTTCCTCCCACAATCCGTGGCCCTCGGCGTAGTAGAACACGCGGCTCATGATGGCGCGGACGCCGTGCATGGTCCACCAGGAATCGAACGTGGTATGCAGCCAGTCCTCCACTGCTTTTGGCTGGATCTGGTTCAGGCGCAACTTGCCCCACTTCGGCTCGATGTAGCTGTCGAGGTAGAACTCCTCTTTCTGGCGGGTCGGCTTGGCGATCTGGTTCTCGCGGCCGAGGTACCCGGCCTTGTACATCCTGGCGACTTCGCCGAACAGGGCAACACCGGTCAGCACGACCTGCTGGACCGCCTCCTCCGTCGTCGGCGCGTTCTGTTTGGCCAGGAACTTGTCGCGCTCGATCTCGGTCTGCTTCTTCGAGATTGCGCCGTCGCCCTTGCTCGGGGCGATCTCGTGGTACCTGCGCAGGACTTTCGTCGAGCCGTCCGGCTGGAGCTCGTCGGCGTAGTAGCGGAAGATCCACGGCCAGCCCGCGCGGTCTTTCCGCTGCGTCACTTTCGGATGTTGAACGCGCGCCTTCACTCGCAGGCCTCCAGCCAGCGCCTGAAGGTTACCTTCGAACCCCATACTCATCAAGTCCAATCGAAAGAATCAGTTGCGGCTCACAGTGCGGCCGCGGACGGCGAATCCGGGCCGCAGATGTAGAGCGTTTCGCGCGCCCGGGTGATGCCCACGTAGAACGTGCGTGTGACTGCGTCCCTTGGCGGGCCGTGGCGGCGGTACGCGGTCATGCCGCTATCGCTGAGGTCCGGAAACAGGAACACGACGTCCGCTTCGCCGCCCTTTACGGAATGAATCGTCCCCACGATTGCCTTCGGCGTTTCCAGCAGGGCGCGGGGACCGCGCGCGCTCGCGATTTTCACCGGGTACTGGATGCGCTTCTGAACGTCGGCGGTCACGCGGCGCCGCCACCAGTCGAGCAGCATCCGGTAATCGCCTTCGAAGGCTCCAAGCAACGATTCGAGCGCGCCGTCTTCGAAGACTGCGTCCAGCGCCTCGAGTGTGGCCGACCTGCCGACGTCCGCGGCCTGGAGCTTCTTCTTGGAACCGTGCTTCAGGATGCCTTTCGATTGCAGCCATTCAGCCCACAGCGCCATGTCGCCCATGGACCAGTCGTGCCGGTCATCGCCGAAGTCCGGATGGGCCGACAACAGGGCCAGTATCCGGTTCGCAGTCGATCCTTTGCGGCCGAGCCGGATTGGATTCCAGAAGCCGTTCGACCGCCGGTACGGGTTGTGAATCGGAATGGCGTTTTTCCGGAGAACCGCCACAACCGGCTCCAGCATGTAGGCGCACGTGGCCAGGAACATCACGGTCTGGCCCTTCGCGATGTGCTCCACTGCCGTCTTCAGGACCCAGTAGTCGGGTTTGCCGTAGCTTGCGTTCAGCGGGCCGCGCAGACAGGCGCCATCCGCAGGCCTGGGCAGGTAGACCTTCTCCTGCCGGCGCGTCACCTGGCGGATGAGGCGGTCGGCGACCGCGTGGACCGCGCGCGGGACGCGATGGCTCTGCTTGAGGACGATCTTGTGGTCGTCCGGGATCTCCGGGTCCAGCATCGCGTCGGGAGTCGCGCCGGCGAACGAGTAGATGGTCTGGTCCTCATCGCCGCAGACGATGAAGTAGTCGCAGTGCCGGCCCCACTTCCGGATCAGCGTCAGTTGCATCCGGTTCAGGTCCTGGGCTTCATCGGCGAAGATGACTGCCGGGCCCTTGGGCGCCATGGCCACGTCGCGGTAGCAGGTTTCAATCAGATCGGTGAAATCCAACAGGCCCAGAGCGTCCTTGTACGCTTTCCAGCGGTTTGCGAAATCGCGAAGACTGGCCGACCAAGCCTCGGGTGGGATCATCAGCCCGCGGAACCGGCTCAATTCCTGGAGCCAGAGGTCGCCACCCTTGGTTCGGCCATCCTCTTCGCCGGCGTCTTCGCCGTCGAGCCGGTTCTGCCGCTTGGATGGAGTGATCTGGAGTTGCGGATACTGCCGGTTCCACTCCTCGACATTCGACTCGGCGATGGGCGGCGCGCCGAGCGCGCGGTAGCAGTGGGAGTGAAGCGTGCCGATCCGGTCCGGGCTGATTGGCAAGTCGCGCCCCGCAAGTTCGGCTGCGGCCGCTCGGGAGAAGCTCGTCACCAGGACCGAGTCCGGCCCAAACCGTTCGACGGCGCGGCGGATCTGCCGCGTCAGGTTGGTGGTCTTTCCGCAGCCGGGCGGGCCGAAGATGCGGTACTCCGAAGTGACGCTGTGATCCCGGCTGCCGATATCCTGAAGCGTGCCGGTCGCCTGATCACTCTGCATGGTCCGGTTCCTCCCTGGTGGCTGGCATCGTGAAATCGGCCGGATCGAATTCTTCAACGGGCAGCAGCCACCGGCTCTGCGGCTTGAATGTCTTGCCCTTCACCTGGATGTTTTTCGCGCCGATCGCGGCCAGCATGGACGCGATCGCTTTCACAGATATGGCCTGCAGGAAGGTCTTGTTGACGTGCGGCTGAAGGTCGCTCGAGCAGATCGCGATGCGGCCGTTGATGATGGTCGGGCAGCGCAGCGAGTTCGGCGGCTGATTCTCGATGCTGTCGATGAAGCCGGTGTCCGTGAGGTACTGGTTGATGTACATGCGGATGGAGCCCTTGAAGTCGGTCTCGTCGCCACCATCGGTTTCGATGAGCGCGTCCAGCATCGTCTGGACGAGTTGTTCCCACAGCCGGGGCTTCACCTTCGGGATCAGCTTGTTGGTCGCGCTCGCGATGGCAATGCGGAGGCTGCCCTGGTCGATCAGTTTTCCGACGCTGGCGAACTCGATGGTCGCGTTCTCCAACTCCATCTGATACGTCGGCTCCTTGCCGGTGACCTTGACGAGACGGAGAATGCGGATTCCCAGGACCTGCGATACCCGTTCGCAAAGGATGGCCTTGGCGGTCGCGGGGTCCGGTTGAGGCGGCGGCACGCAGCCGGCTTCCGGCTGCCGATCACTGGGCGCCGGCGCGGCATCAGGCTTGGCAGTGCCGGCGAGGATGGCGCGAGGGTCGATCCCCTCCGCGCGCCGGGAGGCCGTCGCAAGGGTTCGCTGGTAGTAGTCGAGCCGCGTCCGTTGGCGCTGGTTGTGCAGCACCCGGTGGTGGATGATCAGGTCGACGATCCGCTGCTCCGGCAGCCCGGCGTCGAAGCCGAAGCAGGCGAGCGCCAGGTCGTAGCCGCTCTGGCTTTGGTCGCGCAGGTCGTGCCTCTGGCGAAGCCAGGTGTTCCGGAAGCGAAGGTCGGCCTGCATCCATTGCGCGAGCGTATCCTCGGGAATCCGGGCGCCGGCGCTCAGAACCAGCGGCTTGTTGTCGAAGCGCTCGGCCCACTCCCGCGCGGCCCGCTCCTGCGCCTCGGGGTCGGGGATGGCGGCGTCATCGAGAAATTCTTCGAAGTCGCTGAGGTTGTAGCGCCGGTCGCTGCTGGAATGGACGGCTACCGGCTTCGGCGCTTTCGGGTCCTTGTGATTAAGCGTTCCCGGAATGCGGAGCACGCGGGCCAGATCGGAGAGCCTGTCGTAAGTCCAGCCCCGCGTCGCCGAGTTCAGCCGAAGCAGGCTGTGCCAGCGGGTGACGATGCCCGCTACCTTCTTGCGCTCTTCCTCGCCTCCGAAAATGTACGGCTCTTTGAAAAGCCACCAGGCGTGGGCCCCGTTGCCGGTCGCCACCACAACGGTGGGCGGCATCGCCGCCGGCAGGATCGACAGGGCGTCGGGAATGCTGGCCGGCAACGGCTTCTTGTGGGCGTCCGACTTCAGGTCCAGGTCAGCCCAGAGACCGGTGATGCCCGCGACATCGTCCGACGTGCAACGCCGCGCCGGACCGTGGTCCGCTTCGGACAGCCCGACGCCAACATACACATCGTGCCCGTTGGCGCTTGCGGCGAACTTCGCCGCGGCGCCCACATCGCGATACCAGTGGGACCGTTTGTCCTGGAGGGTCCACAGCAGGACGTAGAGATTGTCCGGCTTGTACTGCCAGAGCAGATCGAGAAAATCCGCTGGGGTCATCGCGTCAACTCCCAGTAGCGGCGCAGGAACCTCTCCTCGGCGACGGCGGGCGGCCAAGGCAAGATCCACAGACTCTCCGAAGGAGCGAACCCGCACTCCTGCGCGGTCCAGTCGAGATCGTCCACGGTGGTCACATCGCGGAATTCCGTCGCCAGGACGACCCTATCGGCCTGCGTGACCGATTCCGGCACCTTGGGAGGAAGGCCGAACCTGAGTGCGACCGCCGCCAGCAGCCGATCCTCCGTCTCGCGGTACGCGCGCATTTCCGGCTCGCGCTTGATTGGCGCCGGGAGATCTCCCAGGTAGGCTTCCGCGGCGTCGTGCAGCAGGCCCCACAGCGCATCGCCTTCCGGGACGAGTTCGCTCACCAGGACGGAGTGCTGCGCCACCGAGTAGAAACCATCCGTGTGCCCAAGGAACCGGCACTGGTACGCGAGCGAGTGAGCGATGTCGTCAACGTCGATCTCGTCAGGACTCGGCGCCAGAAAGTGTACTCGCCGCCCCGTGAACGTCCGGAAGTACCTTGCCGGCAGGTTTACTCTGTCGGTGTTCGTCCCCTTGCTTACCATCTCGCCTCTCTTCCACCTGCCAGCCTGCGGCCGGCGTCCCGTACCATGCCTCCGCCGTGCGGATCGCGTGTTCCGCAAACGGTGAAGCAAAGTCCTTCCGTCGATTCCCTGCTCTGCGCCCGCCCACGAACATCAACCAGCGCTCCCCATCGCGGACAAGCGACACCTGCGTGCCACCACACATGGCTCTGATGCAGGTCGCGGCCGTGGGAATTCTGGTCCGTTCCTCCGGCCCTTGATCGCATTCAATCGGGGCCGTCGCGAGCCACTTCTCCCAGGCAACGAATCGCTCCCCGTTCCAGACCGTGATCGTTGCGTCGTCCATGGGCGCGTCCGGAGGAATCTGTTCGAGCGCCGAGGTCCTGCCTTCCTGCTCCTGCACCACCCGGGCCTGACGCTCCCGAAGACGGCGCAATGCCTCGCGGCTGTAGGCCGGAGTCACGGCAACGTGTCCTCCTCGTCACGCGGAGCGCTGTCGCGGTCCTGCTGGATGACTTCGGCGACGATGTTGGCGATGATTGGCCAGGCACGCGGTTCAATCGCGCCCAGTACGACGAGATCCCACGAGACGATCTCAGCCAGCTTCTTCGCTTTGGGCCTCATGCCGCCCTCCGCAGGACCGCATCAACGAGGTCGATCCGTGCGCCTATCCATCGCATGACCGGTACGGCCATGGAATTTCCCACGGCCTTGTAACGCGGGCCGTCCGGCGTTGCGCCCAGCGTCCGCGCAACCTCCAGGGGAATCCGGAGGTAGGCGGCCATCTCCTCAACCTCGTCCGCGCGCAGCCTCCGGCTGTAGTTCGGAACCAACGTCCAATCGTCCGGAAAGCCCTGGAGCCGCTCGCACTCACGAGGCGTGAGCCTTCGCACGGCGAAGCTCGTGGCCAGCAGGGGTGCGCCATCGCCTCGTCCAGTGCCGCCGGACTGGGCCTTCAACGGCGGAGCCACCACACTCGGCGCACCGCGCCCGTTGCGCACGAATCGCGATTCGAAAATTACGGCCGCGAGCTGCCCACCTGCGTTAGCGTGACTGCGGCTGTGATTCATCGCCCGCAGCGTGGGAGCGAGGTCCGATTCCGCATCGACACCGGCGTCCTTGCAGGAGAACGCGACAGGCAGGATCGGCACGCCGCGCCCGGTACCGTCTTCGCTCGCGTCCATGCCCTCGCCTCTGAGGGTGTGGCTGATCTGAACGCAGAACGTTTCCGTCTCGAAGTCCATGCGCCCGGCGCCGCCGTGCGCGTTGACGGCAGTCGCCAGGCCGATGGGACCGGAGGTGTTGTTACCGCCGAATGCGATCAGATGGCCGGCCTGGGCCTGATTGTCATCAGCGCCACATGTTCCAACGCCATCCGCAGTGAGAGCGGCAACGCTCGCTGCCTCTTTGCGGCGCGCCGCAAGATCCCTGCGCAGGCTTTTGCGCTCAAAAAGTACCGCCGCGGCAGCCTGCCACGCTCCAGAATGGCCGACAACGAACACGCGGCGGCGGCGCTGGGGCACTCCGAAGAACTGAGCGTCCAGAATCCGGTAAGCGAGCCCATACCCGAGTTCAGCCAGCGCCCTGAGGACGGCGCCAAACGTCCGTCCGGAGTCGATGGACAGAACACCGGGGACGTTTTCCCACACGACCCACCTGGGACGAACGCGGCCAGCAAGCCGGAGAAACTCGAGCGTGAGGTTGCCACGCGGATCATCCAGTCCAAGGCGTTGTCCGGCGACGGAGAACGATTGGCAGGGGGTGCCTCCCACGAGAAGCTCGACGGCTCCGGCTTCGGGGCCGATCTGCGTGAAGTCGCCAAGGTTGGGTACCTCCGGATAACGGTGCGCCAGCACGGCGCTGGCAAAGGCGTCGATCTCGGCGAACCAGGCGGGCTGCCAACCCAGGCCGTGCCAGGCGACCGTGGCGGCCTCGATGCCGGAGCAGACGGAACCGTAACGCATCTATTCGTCCCCCCAGTCACCCGACTGCTCATCCGCGTTCGGCTTCCGGGCGCCGCGCGCGGGCATCTTCCTCTGTTGGCTCTCCGCCGTCTCCAGACCAGGGGCGTCGTCGAGAATCGCGAGTGCGTCTTCCACGGATCGGGCGACGCCGACGATGGCCCCCGCCTGTTCCCACTCCTTGAGCCGTTGCCGCTGGAGTTCACTCAATTCCGCGGCCGCGTCGGGGCGCTTCACCTCGATTTCGAAGTGCCGCCCGCCGATGCTCCCGTACAGGTCCGGATCGCCAGCGACGCCCATCGCAGTGCCGTGCCGCTTCCGGACCACGACGCCAGGCTGCTCGCGGAGGCGCCGCACGATGCCGGCCACGACCGACTTCTCCAACACCGGCTGCGGCCTCATTGGATTGCTCCCTCGGCCGGCGACGTGAGCCGGATGCAATGAGCGTGGTGGTCGTGCTCCCACATCACCTCGGCACGGTTATCGAGCGCCGCCTCGACTTCCGCGTCGGCCAGGACGATGCCCGTGCCGCACCGTTTCGTGATGACGGCGAGGCAGGCCAATAGCAGACGGGTCTTGTAGTCGTTCATGACCGCGCACCACCGTTCGCTCGCGCCGGGTTCAGGCCGAGGATGTTCGGGAAGCTTTCCTGCGCGGACCGCCACACCAACAGCTCCATCGACCTGTTTCCCAACCACGCGTTCCAGGCCTTGATGGTGATGGCCATGACCTCGCGCGTGTCCATGTGGTTGCTCTTTCGCTGGTTTTCGAAACGGTTCCGCAACTGCCGGATGGGGCTGTCGGCATCCAGTCCGACGCCTTGCAGCAAGGTGTGGATGAACAGTTCCGCGTTGCGCGCGTCGGCTTTCCGGAACAGGTAATAGCAGGCGGCCACGGCGGACTGGGCGATGCTGAAACGGCGGCGAAGCGGACTGATGACCTTCAGTGCATCCTTGTAGCCGGGGTGCCGCAGACGCACGTCATCGAGCGTCTTGTTGCTCGGCTGGAGCGAGTAGCTGGCGCCCAGTTGACCCTGCTCCCACTCGTAGATGCGCGTGAGGATCGCCTGGCTCTCCCGCAGGAGACTGTCCTGGCCCAGGATGCTGAGGGCGTCGGAGTAGCGTCGCCGGCTGTGGGCGTCGATCTCCATGAACGCGTCGGGCTCGACGCCGCGCACAATCGCGACGCGGAAGGGGACGTTCGCTTCGATGCACGCGTACAGGCGGTGCTGAAGGTCGACGCCGATGCCGTGCTTGTCGAAAATGATCGGCTGGCCCGTGAGGAGCCAGCGCCCGTGACGCATGTCCTCGGCGTAGTTCCGCACCGCGTGCCATTTCACGTTCCGGTTCTTCTTGCCCGGCCCCGGCGTGTTGAACTTCAACAGCACCTTGGCCACGTCGGGAGTGATCTCGACCACATCGAACCGCAGCGGATGCGGCACCCGCGTGAGCTCGATCAACTGGTCCAACGTGAGGTCTTCCAGGTTGGTGTCGAGGTTGATGTCCGGAACGACGTCCGGAGTTGTGCGGCTCGTTCTGATTGCTTGCCTCATGCCTGCTCTCCTGTGAATTGCCGCGCGTCAGCGCGCGGGATGGTGGAATTCAGTCGGCGGTGCCGCTGGCTCCGGAGCGGCGGCGCCGGGGTAGTCTCGAAGCCGTTCGAGATTCAGATTGGTCTTGTGGTACACGGCGCAGCCGGCCGCCATGGCGCGTGCGGTCAGGTCGATGACCCACTTCCGCGGCGGCTTCCATTCGGGCGTCTGGGACGAGGCGCTGGCGCCGCCGACCACCACCCACTGGAAGATGCTGAAGTCCACTGCAATGGGATCGAGCATCGGCTCGATCGACACCCACTTCACCGCGGCTCTGGCATTGGCCATCGCGCGCTCGGTAGCGGCGGCGCGGGCCTGGCTGTCCACGGTGGCGCCGAGCCAGACGTTGTCGGGGAACTCGAACTCGGCCAGCCGTTGCGGGAATTTCGTGAGCATCAGGAAATTCCACTCTCTGGCTTCGCGGACGACGGCGAGGACGGCCTCAATCCACTCAGCGGGAACCCAATTACCGAATAGGTCGGCCATCGAGCCCGTGAAGATGTTCTTCCAACCCACGTCGGCGGCCGCTTCTTTCGGCGGCGCCGCGTTCAACGGCGCGGCCAGAGCGTCCGGCACAAGCGATGGTTCGAACTTCTGCGGGTAGAAGCGCTCGGCGATGTCCCTGGCGTAGCAGTAGGCGCAGTTGTGGCGGCAGCCGGTGACCGGATTCCAACTCCACCGGGCCCACTCGATGGACGACTCCTTATCCTGGCGGGTGAGCTTCGCCCTCGCGTTCCGGACGGCGAGCAACGCCTGGCGTTCCGCGCCACTCATGCTCTGCCATTCGGTCAGCATGACCGCGCGCTTCAACTTGGCCACCTTCGCTTCGGCCGCACGCCGCGCGGCCCGCTGCTCCTCAATCAGGTCGTGAGCATGCGCAGCCATCTCCTTGGCGTCCCAGGAGCCGTGCTCAGAAAGCCACTGGTCGAATCTGGCGACGAATTCGTCGGATTCGAACTGGGCGTCCCGCATGTCGGCGCGGGCGCGCTCGATCGTGCGGACGGCGTACTTGATAACCTCGTTGGCGTCTTCGCCGCTCGCCACCAGTTCCTGGAGGCGATCCAACGGGAAGAGGGATTCGTAGCCGCGAGGCGGTTTGGCCGTGGCGACCACGTTCACCATGGCCTTGGTCTCTTCGACCGTCCAGCGGCCATCGACCATCCGCTTCACCAGTGCCGGCCAGCAGTGGCGAGGGGCGGCATGGATGTCCGACAGGTGCCGGGTGCGATCCAGCAACTCGGAAAAGTTGCACGTGCAACTTTTCGCGACCCGCGCCGCCTGCACCTCGGCCTGGACCGACGGGCGTGGCCGGCCCGTGGCTTCGGCGTATCCTTTTATGTCGCCGTGCTTCTCGGTGGCGGCCAACGCGTGCAACCCCCGCTCCAGCGGCGACAGTTCGCCCTGCGCATTCGCCAGGACAAGCTGCATGAAGGCGGTGTCGTCGTCCATCTCCCGCACCCACGCGGGCGCCTGGGTGAGTCCGACCCGGCGCGCGGCGGCGGTGCGGTTGTGCCCGCTGACAATCTGGTAGCGGCCGTCGGCGGGCCGGACCAGGATGGCGTGGCTGGCGTCGAAGCCGGTCTCGCGGATCTGCTGCGCGATGGCCGCGATCACGTCCTCCCGCTCCACAACGCGGGGGTTGGCCGGGTGCGGGTCGAGTAGCGCGATATCAATGAGGGTGGGCGCATCGTTCATCTTCTTCTGGTCCTTTCGAAAACCGTGGGCGGCCCGAGTAGGCCGCCCGTCCCCTACTTCGCGATGCCGGAGAGCACCGTGATCCCGGTCTGCGCGTGGATTTTCTCGCGCATCTCCTTCACCGCGTCCTCGACGAACTTGTGCGGCCGGACCAGTTCGTACCACAGGCTCACCTTGCCGTCGCTGAGCCGCCAGCGCAGCCGGACTGGAATGCGGTACGCAGGTCCACCCTCGTGGATAGCGATGCCCAAGGTGAACTGCTCGGGGATCTCGATCGTGCCCTTGGCCGAGGTGCCGCGCACGATCTCGTCGAACTGGAACTGCACCTGGCCGTTGTTGAGCCGCACGCCGGAGGAGTACGTCACTTCCTTCTGGGCT
>CAYOTD010000121.1:0-10312 GCA_964406685.1 uncultured Solibacteraceae bacterium
GCCCGCCATCAAGGGTTTTCTCATGGTGTAGCGTCGGGTCCTTTCGGAGAATCAATACACCATTATACTGTGTTGCTAGCGGGGGGCCGGGGGGCGGCCGACGCGCTTCATGGCGGTGCGGATGCCGGTGAAGATGCGCTCCTCGACGTCCTCTTTGAAAGGGCCGGGCATGCCGTAGTAGATCATGCTGTCGGAAGCCTCGTAGCCGCCTTCCTTGAGCACGCGGGCCGAGGGGATGTAGCACATCACGTCGCTGGAGTAGCCGGCCACCATCATCTGGTCCGCGCCAAACTCCTTCTTGATCCGGAGCGCGTAGTCGATGACGACCTCGCCGCCGAGGGCGACGATGGTCAGGCCCTTGCCGAAGCGGATGACCTGGATGGGATACTGCATGGTGCGCACGGGCCGGCGCTCGTCGTAGGCGGCCAGCATCGATCTGGCGCGGGTGGCGCGGAAACGGTTGTCGCCGCGGGCTTCCTGCTCGAACTGCTCGCGGGTGTGGGGCGCGAATTCCAGATCGATCATCTGGAACGACGCCGCCAGCGGCCCTTTCTGCGGCGTGAGCTTTCCGCCAAGGACGCGGGCGACCTCATCGGCGAGGCTCCGGCCGTGCTTTTGGGCGAGTTCCAGGCTGCTGCGGGGGTGCGGATTCTGGTCCGCGCCGCAGCCGATCATGAACATGGCAACCGCGCCCGGATGGGCCTTTTCGAAATCCGCCTGGGCGAAACCGGCGTAGTCCCCGCTCAACTCGTAGAACGTCGCGGTCAGGGTCGTGTTGTGGCAGGCGTAGAGGAACAGCGCCGCGCGGAGGGCGCCGTCGGGAGATTCCACCTTGAGCACCGGGACCTCGTGATCGACGGGACCTTGCGCATTGACGCCGATCTGTACGCCCTTCGCGGCGAACTGGCGGCGGTTGATGGCGAAGCCGGTCTTGCCCGTTCCGTAGGAGAGGTTGGCGGGTTTCAGATCGGCGAGGGAAGCGCCGATGACGGAGACCAGCTTGCCGGTCAACTGCTGCGCATAGGCCTTCAGCTTCCCGTCCTCTTCGGGCGAGAGGTCGTACATCGAGGTGAGGTTGGGCCGGACGACGGGTCCGGTGTGGGTATGGGAGGAGTTGAACAGCACCGAGGCGCGGTCGAGGCCGTATTCCTTCTGGACCTGCGCGGCGACGGCGTCGCTGATCACGCGCGGAAGGCCGATGATGTCGGTGGTGACGACGACCACGCGGCGTTTCTTCGCGTCCTCCACCGCCAGCGCCTTGGCCCAGAGGGGGTGCAGGACGCCGGCGGAGGGCTTGGTGCGGGCGGCGTAGCCCGACAGCCAGATGGGCCCGTTGGGGGTGATGTCGAGGCGGGCGACGCCGGCGCGGTATTCGGCCGCGCCCATGGCGCCGGCCAACAGGATCGACAGCAGCGCGATTCTCATGTTTGCCTCGCTATCGTTTGGTCAGGTCGCGAATGTAGATCTCGCGGAAGCGCATGTTGCCCTGGCCGCCGGAGTGCAGTTGCAGGGCGATGCCGCCGTCGAAGGACTTCGGGGTGGGATCGGTGAAATCCACCATGACGACGCCGTTCAGGCGGGCGACGTAGTGGTTACCTTCGACCTTCAGCAGATACTCGTTCCACTCGCCGCGGCGCACCACGATTTCGTTTTCGGGGCTGGGCCAGACGATCCAGGCGCGGCCGTCGCCGTAGATGCCGCCGGTGTGGCGGCCGAGGGTGCAGTCGATCTCGAATTGCAGGCCCTGGGAGACATCGGGAGTGCCGGGTTTGAAGGCGGTATGAAAGAAGACGCCGGAGTTGCCGTCGCCTTCGCACTTGAAGTGGAGGGCGAGGTGGAAGTCCTTGTAAGTCTTCTCGGTCATCAGGTAGCCGTAGGCTCTGGAGACGGCCATGCCGTGGATGGTTCCGTCCTCGACCACCCACTTCTCCTTGCCAACTTCGACCCAGCCTTTCAGGTCCTTGCCGTTGAACAGCGGGACCCAGTCCTCGCCGGGGAGAGCGGGTCTTCTCGATTGCGCAAACGCGGCCGCAGCCAGCAGAAACAGAACACCCATGCGTCGGATCATGGGCCTATGATAGCGCCATTGCGGGGCCGGCACTCAGGCTGGCGCCGCGCCGAAGCCCGGCGGCGGCCTGAAAGGCCGGCCCCACGGGACTACAGGTAGAGCTTGAGGCCGATCTGGACGATGCGGGCCGGGTAAGTGCTGCTGATGCGGCCGTAGCTGGCGCTGCCCACGGTGTAATCCGGGACGGTGAAGTTGGTGCGGTTGAGGAAGTTGAAGAACTCCCCGCGCACTTCGAAGCGGCGATCCTCGCCGGGCAGGGCGAACTGCTTGTGCAGGCCCAGGTCGAGGTTGTAGTAGGCGTAGCCGCGGGTCATGTTGCGGCTGGCGCTGCCGAATGGGTAGCGGGAATCGGTGGGCGCCACCACGTTGGTCCTGCTCAGGTAGTTCAGGTAGGTGCGCTCGGATTCCGGCGCCAGGATGGGGCCGATAACGTTGGGCCGGTAGGAGGGCATGCCGCTGACCTGGAAGTTGGATGGAGCGCTGTAGCGGAGGGTGAACGGCAGCCCGCTGGTCATGGTGTTGATGCCGGTCATGCGCCAGCCGCCCAGGATGGCGTTGACGATCAGGGGAGCGGACTTGCCGAAGGCGCGGCCCTTGCCGTAAGGGATGTCCCAGATGACCGTGGTGGTGTTGTTGAAGGGCTGGTTGTAGTTCGAGATGCCCTTCTCGGACTTGAGGTCGTAGAAGTTGACGCGGGAGTTGTCGCCCTGGCCGGATTCCAGGTGGCCGGCGGCGTTGTCGATGGCCTTGGACCAGGTGAAGGAGTTCAACAGATAGAAGCCGGAGCTGAACTTCCGTTCCACCTTGACCTGGAGGCCGTTGTAGCTGCCGCTGCCGGCGGGGATGGATTCCTCGATGTTCTGCAAGCCGGTGTAGAGGCGGCGCTGCTGGAGCGGGGTGTTCTCGCCGGGCTGGTTCACGCGCGCCTGGTTGGCGTCGCCCAGGACGACCAGTTTCACGCTGCGGCTGCCGACGTAGGCCAGGTCGAGCATGAGGTCCTTGGCGATCTGGCGCTGGACGGTGAGGTGCCAGCTCTGCACGTAGCCGGTGCGGATGTCGGGCGGGATGTAGTAGTTCCAGCCCTGGTTGGCAAGGGGAACGCGGGAGGCGTCGGCGAGGCCTTCCGGATGGCCCTGCCAGATGGGCCGGAAGCAGGTGCCGATGGCGGAAGAAGCGCTGGCGCAGACGCCCTGCGAGGGCTGCTGGGTGATGCGGACGCTGAAGAAGAAGGGGTAGTTCTCGGCGAGCAGGTTCTCGGCGCCCAGGCGGTTGAAGTGGACGTAGCTGATGCCGTAGCCGCTGCGGACGACGGTTTTCGAGTTGACGGTATAGGCGAGGCCGAGGCGGGGCGCGAAGTTGTTGCGATCCGGGTGCACGCCGGTGCGGTCGTAAAGAGAGCCGTCCTTGGCCAGGATCAGGGTCATGCCGTTGGGATCGAAGTTCGACTGGCGGTTGTCGCGCTCGTACTGGGGCGTGGCGAATTCGTAACGGGCGCCGAGGTTGAGGGTGAGGCGGGGGGAGACTTTCCAGTCGTCCTGAACGTAGACGAAGTGCATCTTCTGGCGCAGGTTGGCGACCGTGGGCGCGCTCAGTTCATACCAATCGCGGGCGCCGAACAGAAAGTCGGCCAGACCGTAGATGTAGGTTCCGCCGGTTCCGCCGGTGGGCTTGCTGAACTGCCCGCCGAAGTTGACCACGCCGTACTTGGGGTTGAAGTCGTCGACTTCGGTCTGGATGTTCTGGTACTCGTAGCCGAACTTCACCGTGTGGGGGCCGAAGAAACGGGAGGCGTTCACCTTGGGGTTGTAGACCAGCGGGTTCTGGAACTGCGGGTTGCTGCTCTGGCGGCCGAAGCCGGGGTAGCCGCTCACGTTGATGGTGAACAGCCCGCCGTAGTAACGCGTGTCCCTGGGAATGCCGGTATAGCCGTAGAGTTCCGCCATGCCGAGATCGCCTACTCCGTCGGGGGATTTGCCGCCCTGCGAGCGGGAGACGCCCATGCGGAACTCGAACAGGGTGCGGGGGTCCATGACGTAATTGGCTGCCACGGCCAGGTGCTGATTGAGCGTGCGCACGTGGGCGTTGCCGCCCTTGGCCGAGGCTCCGGGGAACGAGGGCGGCTCGTAGTTGTTCACCTTGCGCTGGCTGAGGCGGACAAAGGCGTTCCACTTGTCGTTGAAGCGATGGTCGATCTTCACGTCGCCCTTGTCGTTGTAGGCCTGGCTGCGGGGCGTCCACTTGTAGTTGTTGGAGACCCCGGGCAGGTTGGGCAGCGGCGTGCCCTCCAGGACCTTCTTCGCGAAGCCGGTGATCAGGCTTTGCGGGATTCTGCCGTCGGGGTAGACCTCGCCGGTGTAGGGGTTCTTGATGGGAACCGAGAAGATGCCGTTGCGCATTTCCTCGGTCGGCAGGGTCTGCCAGGACAGGGCGTGGGCAACCGAGCGGAAGCCTTCGTAGTCGGCGAAGAAGAAGGTCCGGTCCTTGAAGATGGGGCCGCCGATGGTGAAGCCGAACTGGTTCTGGGTGAGGGTCGGCTTGCCGCTGGTGGGTTTGAAGAAGCCGACGGCGTTGAGGTCGGTGTTGCGGAGGAACTCCCAGGCCGAACCGTGAAGGCTGTTGGTGCCGCTGCGGATGGAGGCGTTGATGGTGGCTCCGCTGGCGCGGCCGTATTCGGCGCTGTAGTTGTTGGTCTGGACCTTGAACTCGGCCAGAGCGTCGGGGGAAGCCTGCACCACCTGGTTGGAGTAGCCCTGGTTGCTGGTGGCGTAGGAGTTGTTGTCCAGCCCGTCGATGGTGAAGTTGTTCAGCGCCATGCGCTGCCCGTTGACGTTGAACGAGGCGTCGCGGTTGGTGATGGTGGACTTGCGCACGCCGGGGGCGAGCAGGGCCAGGTCGGCGTAGGCGCGGCCGTTGAGCGGCAGGTTGACGATCTGGTCGGCGCGCACGACATGGCCGCGGTCGCTGGAATCGGTCTCCAGCAGTTTCACGGCGCCGGTGACGGTGATGCTCTCGGTGGTGGCGCCGACCTGGAGCGACATGTCCACCCGCTGCCGGGCGTTGGTCAACACATCAAACGGTTCGGAGGTGGCGGTGCGGAACCCTTCCGCCTCCACACGGACCTGATAGCGGCCGATCTTGACCGTCAGGAACTGATAGTTGCCTTCGGCATTTGTCTGGACCGTATCCTTGATGCCGGTCTGAAGGTTGACAAGGGTGACGGAGGCGGCGGCCATGACCGCGCCCGAGGAGTCTTTCACGGTGCCCAGCACCGAAGCGGTTTCGAACTGGGCAAAACAGGCGACAGCACAGCACAACATCATCGCAAGCGCCACTACGCTCGCGATGCCGGGTTTCAGGCCTTCCTTGAACACATTGATCTCCCCGAAATATTTATTCAACAGCAACATGCGAGACTTCAGGCTTCATTCTGCCTTTGCACACGTTCGCAGTCAAGCGCCGGTTCTCCGGTTCTGGACTGCGGCGCCGGTCCCTGGTAGATTCGTAAGTGTCTCTTCCCTATCCAATTCTTACCGCCGAAGAGGCCGCGGAACTGATCCAGCACGGGTCCACCGTCGGCTTTAGTGGATTCACTCCCGCCGGAGCGCCAAAAGCGATTCCGGCCGCGCTGGCGAAACGGGCGATCCGGGAGCACGAGGCGGGCCGTGAATTCAAAGTCGGCATTCTGACCGGCGCGTCGACCGGGCCGTCGCTGGACGGGGCTCTCGCCAAGGCGGAGGCGATCAGCTTCCGCACGCCCTACCAGTCGGATCCCACATTGCGGGCGCAGATCAACTCGGGCAAGGTGCGGTTCGTGGATATGCACCTGTCGCTGCTGCCGCAGTTCGTGCGTTACGGTTTCCTCGGACCGGTGCACTGGGCGGTGGCGGAGGCGGCCGACGACACCGCGGCGGGGGGCATTGTGCTCACCTCGGCCGTGGGGGTGGCGAATACCTACCTGCGGCTGGCGGACCGGGTGCTGATCGAGTTGAACCGGCGGCACCCGGCGGCGCTGCTGGGCATGCACGATATCTTCGAGCCGGCCGATCCCCCGGTCCGGCAGGAGATCCCCATCTACAGCCCGCCGGACCGGATCGGGTCGCCCATCTGCGTGATCGATCCGAAGAAGATCGCGGGGGTGGTTCTGACGGATCTGGACGATGAAGGCGGCGGATTTGACGAACCCACCGAGGTAACCAACCGGATCGGGCGGAACGTGGCGGAGTTCCTGGTTCAGGAGATGCGCGCGGGGCGGATTCCCGCCGGGTTCCTGCCGCTGCAATCGGGGGTGGGCAACATCGCCAACGCGGTTCTGAGCGCTCTGGGGGACAGCAAGGAAATCCCGGCCTTCGAGATGTACACCGAGGTGTTGCAGGACTCGGTGATCCCGTTGCTGGAGAACGGGCGGTGCACGTTCGCCTCTCTCTGTTCGCTGACCCTCAGCCCGGAGATGATGCGGCGGGTGACGTCGAACCTGGACTTCTTCCGCCGCAAGATGGTGCTGCGGCCGCAGGAGATCTCCAACCATCCCGAGGTCGTCCGCCGGCTGGGCATCATCTCGATGAACACGGCCATCGAGGTCGATCTGGGGGGCAACGTCAACTCGACGCACGTTTTCGGCCGGCAGATCATGAACGGGATCGGCGGGTCGGGGGATTTCACGCGGAACGCCTACATGTCGTTCTTCTCGTGCCCCTCGACGGCCAAGGGAGGAAAGATCAGCGCCATCGTTCCGGTGAGCCCCCACATGGACCACAGCGAGCACTCCGTCCAGGTGGTCGTCACCGAGCAGGGCGTGGCCGATCTGCGCGGGAAGGACCCGCACCAGCGGGCCCTCGCGCTGATCGACAACTGCGCCCACCCGGATTACCGCCCGCAGTTACACGAGTACCTCCGGCTGGTGAAGGCGGGGCACGAACCGCTGTCGCTTTCGCTGGGGTTTGCGATGCACCGCGCCTACCTGCGCCATGGGGATATGCGGAACATCAATTGGGGGGAGTGGCAGTAGGCGCAATGCGAACGCCGCGCCGGCGGCGGTGGAGGAGATGATCTACAAGGAGGAGAACATCCTCCTGCCGATGTGCCGGAGCACGCTGACCGAGGAGGAGTGGGCCGAGATCCGGGCCGCTTCGCCGCGCTACGGCTGGCGCCTGGTGGAGCCGCGCACGGGCTACCGGCCGCCGGAGGCGTCGATTCCGGAAGCGCTGCGGCTGTCCACCGCCGAAGCGATCCAGTTGCCCAGGGGGAACCTGCCGGTGGAGCAGTTGACCGCGCTGTTCTCGACGCTGCCGGTGGACATCACCTTCGTCGACGCCGAGGACCGCGTGCGGTTCTTCTCCGAAGGACCCGACCGGGTGTTCGCGCGGAGCAAGGCCATCATCGGCCGCAAAGTGCAACACTGCCACCCGCCGCGCAGCGTGGACGTGGTGGACCGCATCCTGGACGATTTCCGCGCGGGCCGGCAGAAGGTGGCCGAGTTCTGGATCAACTTCCACGGCCAGTTCGTCCACATCCGCTACTTCCCGCTGCGCAACGAGGCGGGGGCGTACCTGGGCACGCTGGAGGTGACGCAGGAGGTCAGCGGCATCCGCGCGCTCAAAGGGGAGCGGCGGCTGCTTCAGTACGACGAGCCGCGATAGGGCGGGACGTCCGTGCGTCACATGACACCCGCCGCGCCGTGCCAGGCGCGGAAGCGGGCCGCGCCGTCCTTGCCGAGGTAGCGCTCCAGCAGGCGCGGGCTGGTGCGGGTCAGATCGACGACGACCAGGCCATCCAGGACGTTGGAGAAGCGGCCGTCCACGCTGACTTCCAGGACCTGGCCTCCGAGGTTGAGGTACTGCTGGACAAGGATGGGCACGGGCTTGTGGTCGTGTTCCAGGTCGGCCACTATGTCGGACAGCTCGTCCAAATCGCCGGCCAGGCCGGCGAAGGGGAGCGAGCCGAAGGGCCGGGGGCGGAAGGGGTGGCGGGGCCGGACGTAGGCGGCCAGGTCGGCGTTGCGGCAGCGGGCGCGAAGATAGGAGACCATCAGGGAGCGGGAAGGCGCGCTGTATTCCCGGCTGATGCTGACGGGCCCGAACAGGAACCGGTAGCGCGGGTCGTCCGCCACGATCCGGCCGATGGCCCGCCACAGCAGCAGCAGGGGCTGGTAGCTCCGCTGGTACTCAGCGCGGACGAAGGAGCGGCCCAATTCGAGGGCGGGTGAGATGGCCTGGAGGAAGGCGGGCGCGGTGCGGAACAGCGTGCCGGTGTAGAGTTGCCTGGCGTCCACCTGGTCCGTGCGGGCGAAGCGGTAGGCGCCCACCACCTCCCGTTTTTCGCGGTTCCACAGAACCAGGTGCCGATAGTGCCGGTCGAAGGCGTCGATGTCGAGCGCCTTGCCGGTGCCTTCGCCCACGGCGCGGAAGGTGATTTCCCGCAGCCGGCCGATCTCGCGCAGAACGTGGGGAATCTGCGCGGCGGCGGCGGTGAAGACGACCAGGGGTCCGCCGGGAACAACCTGCTGCGAGGCGGGGAGCCGCTCGATCTCTTCGGCCAGAAGCCGGGAGTCTTCGCCGGCGGCCACCGGCGGGGCCTGTTTCGCGGGCCGGGGGAAACGCATCCCGTTCCGGTTCCCCCGGCCCGCTCCCCGCGCGCCCAGCAGCATCGTTCTCGCTCGCAAGTATCCGGTAACCTGATCCGCTTCCATCCGGCGAACCAACCGGTTGGAGCGGATGGGGCTGCCGATGGAGAGGCGGATGGTGGCGCCGCGCTTGTTCAGCAGCTCGCGCGGCAGCAGGATCGTGCGCAGGCGGGGATGGATCAATCCGGCCAGATGGAAGGCCGGGCTGTTGGCGCCGTGAAAGAAGACCGGCAGCACGGCGGCTCCGGTCAAGCGGATGAGGCGCGCGACGCGGTCGCTCCAATCCGGCTCGGCGATATTCAGGCGCGGCCAGCGGAGGGAAGCCACCTCGCCGGCGGGGAAGACCACCAGGACATGCCCTTCGCGCAGCCAGCCGGCCGCCGCGCGGAGCGATCTCCAGTTGCCGCGGACGGCGTCCGGGCCGCCGAATGGGTCCACGGGAATGGTCACTTCGGCCAGGGCGGGGACGGCCGCCAGGAAAGAGTTCGCCAGGAACTTGACGTCGCCGCGGACGCCGGACAGCGCCGCCCACAACACGGGGGCCTCCGCCAGTCCGAAGGGATGGTTGGCGACGATGACCAGCGGGCCGCTGCGCGGGATTCGCGCGCGGTCCTCCGGGGGGCAGGTGTAATCGATTCGCAGGCATTCGAGCAACCGGCCGAGCAGGGCCGGACCCGATTCCGGGGAGCCGAAGTGCGCCAGCCGTTCGCAGTCCCGCTCGAACCAGCGTTGAAGGATGGGGCCGGCGCCCTGGAGCGGGGTGCCCGCCAGGATCTGCCGGGCGACGGCGGAGACTTGAGGGTGCATGGCCATCTCCCGGATCAGGGTAGAGCACCGGTGTTAGCCGGGAGTGGCGATTGCGTTACATTTGACGCAATTCGCGGCGGGGGGCTTTCGGGGACGGCCGCGGGCTGGAACATTCCCGACAAAAACTGTTTCAGAGAACTCATGCGAACGGAATGCGCGGTCAACATCGCCCGGCCAGAGTGGGAGCATGGCCGGCTTACCTTCCCCCCTTCACCTGCGCTGGAAAGGAGAACCTTCGCGCGGGCGCTTTCGAACCGGTGTGTCGCTGCACAGCCACACGCTGCACTCGCGGGAGAGCCTGACCATTCTCCACCGGGCGGCCGGGGCCGCGCCGGGGATCGCCGCCGTCATGCGGCGCGGCGAGGAGAGGTACCGCCGGAAACACGGCTCGGCGCTCGACCTGTCGCGCGGCTGGTGGACGCCGCCGCTGGGGCCGCACGACGCGTGGAAGGTGGAGAAGTCGCAGATCGAAGAACTGGGCCTGAAGGCGCTGGTCTCGCTCACCGATCACGACGATATCGAAGCGCCCCAGTCCCTGCACATTCTGGAGGAGTGCCGCGAGGTTCCGATCTCGTTGGAGTGGACCGTGCCTTTCGGGCCGACGTTCTTCCACCTGGGGGTGCACAACCTGCCCGCCGCGGAGGCGCGGCGGAGCTTCGGGGAGATGAGCGGGCACACGCGGAGGCCGCGTCCGGAGCGGCTGGGAGAGATCCTCGATGCCGTGTCGAGGACGCCCGGCACGCTGCTGGTTTTCAACCACCCGCTGTGGGACGAAGGGCAGATCGGTCAAGCCGCGCACGCCGGGGCCGTGGAGGAGT
>CAYOTD010000122.1:0-10307 GCA_964406685.1 uncultured Solibacteraceae bacterium
GGCGCTAACAGCGTAATACAGTGTCTGGCCGCCGGCGAGTGTCCCACCCGTCGAATCGATTGTGGGGGAGAGCGACAGCAGCGGAATCGCCGCGCTCGATGAAGCCGGTTTGCCCGGTGGCGTGAATTGAACGGTCAGCTTCACGGAGACGCTGCCGTCGGTGTTGTCGGTCGTGGTCTCCGTGATTCCATACTCCATCTCGCCGTTCTCTCCGATGGTCGTGCCGACCAATGGCCTTGGAATCCCGATCTCGCAGGACGGTTGGCGGCGTGCCACCCGGCTCGATCCGCTCTCGGTCGAGCTGTACCAGTTGTCCAGGTGGATCTGCGCCGTGATCGTCGCCTTGCGGAAGTTCAGCTCCGGCGAGATCGAGACGATGCGGAACGCCTGCCGCTGAAAGCCTTCTTTCAGATAGGTGAGCGTGATCAGGTCTCCCGGCCGCAGGTGCAGCGCGCGGACGCTGGAGTCGAACTCGACGTAGGTGTTGCCCTCAGCGGCGCGCCTCAGTTGCCGGACCATGATTCTCCCGGCCTGATCCAGGTTCGGTAGCCCCAGCACGTTCAGTGTCGCACTAACCTCCTGGCCGGTCTCCTGCACGTCGTCCACGTGGACCAGCGAGAGACTGTCCTGCTGGTACTCGTTGAAGGCGTCCTGGAACTCCGCGCTGAGCCGGTTCGGCGAATCGGCGACGCTCTTCGACCACAGTCGCACGCTCGACGCTCCGTTGCCGTCGCGCAGAATGCCGGAATGCGCGGTCGATCCGTCGCCGAACTCGTATGCCGGCCAGCCCTCGTTGAGCGTCTCGGTGGCGTTGCTGCCCTCCGGTTTAACCGGGCACTGAACGGCCAGCGTGCTCTCCGGTTTCAGTTCCAGCAGTCCGGTCGCGCTGAGCCGCAGCAGCAAGCCGGCGCCGGAGCGGATCCCGCGCACTAGCTCCGCGGCGCTTTTGCGTTTCCTCAGCACGAGGTTTGTCTGAAAACGCGGAATCGAGATTGCGTTGCCGTTTAAATCGGTCGCTTCCACTAGTTCGTCGCAGTACTGGGCCGCGGCCGCGAAGCTTGGCGTGTCGATCTCGTCCACCGTCCAACCGCAGCGCCGGAGCACGTCCAGCAGTACCCACGCCGGATTGTTCGTGAACGCCTCCGCCAGCGCACTGCCGTCTGCGTCGAAGCGCGGCAGCTTGAGACCTTCGACCAGTACCTCGATCTTCGGCAGTGTCTTTCCTTCGCTGATACGGTTCGGCACCACCACCGACATCATCGCCATGTTTCCATAAGGGTCACCCAGAGGATTCCCCGACGCGTCGGTGAAGTTGTAGTTGAAACCGCCGTTCCGCCCTCCGGTTGACACCACGTTGAACCATCCGGTGGCCGTCATGTCCTTGTCGGACTGTCCCAGAGGAATCTCAACGTTGCCCGCCAACACCTTCAGCACACCCTGGATCTCGCCCATGCCCAGGAGAACCTCGATGCGCGTCAGGTTTCCGTCGTTGCGGGCGAAGGTGATCGGTGGTTGGTACCAAGCCGTGCCATACACGATCGGCACGAAATCGTTGTAGCGGGTCTCGTTTTCGGTGACCGTTGAAGTCTGCGTCGATTTCTCGCCCGCGGCGCGCACCGTGATGGACGGCGGGATGAACTCGATGCCGCCGAACCGCCGGGTCACGTTGCTCGCCCCGTCCTGATCGAACATGCCGCGTGCCACGCATTGCGCTCGCGTGTAGTCGCAATCGCTGAATGGTTCGCTGCCGTTCAGGTTGCCGACTCCCCCATCCAGACCGGCCGAGTAACCGCAGCGGTACAGAAGGGAGTACTTGCCTCTGCTTCCGCCGTCCAGCGCCTCTGTTCGCTGTGCCGCCGTCGAAGGGAACAGCCAGGGACAGCGCCGCTGGATTCGGACATTTGGCAAGGAAACCCGTTGCAGGTTTAGCCGGTTAGTGAACGTGATCCGGAACGTCGATTCCGTGATTTCGTCAGGCGCGCCGGCCACGCCCCGGAAAAGTACGATGGGGTCTGATGCCGCCCCTCTCGTGCGCAGATTGAAGAACAAGAAACGGACCGTCAGCTTGGCGCCCTTCCAGCCTGTCTGCCGCTCGATCTCGGAGAACCTCGAGTCTGCATTCGCTAGGGTGAGTGAGATTCTGGCCAGCCCGTCCACACCATCGTCCGCGCCGCAGCGCATTTCGAAGAGGTTGTGGCGCAAAACTCGCGCTAGGTAACTGCTGCCCTCCACCTCCACTGCGTGAGTGCCCCAGCGCTCGACGTCCCCCGACTTCAACTGGCATTCGAACAGCAGAAGAGGGGTCTCAACCGTCGCCAGTTCTTTCAGGTCGTTTGCGTTCGCCATCTACGATTCCTCGCGGCTGGTGATTCGGACTGCGGCCGAGAACCAGTCCACGCCTTCGGCTGTCGACCGGACCAAGTCGCCGTGGAATCGCGAGTTCGGGTACACGCCGCCTCGCCCGGTCGTCCTCTTATAGGGGGATGGCCCCATCTGCGCTTCGAGTTGAAGCCCGAACACGTCCACGGCGGACCCGGCGTCCAGCTCAAGTCCGACAGTGACAATCTCCCCGGTGCCGCCGGTGTTTGTCGAGAGCCATGCCTCTGCCCAACTTGAGCCGGTCAGGACCGCTCGGACCTCCGTCACTCCGCCCGCTTCCAACACCAGTCGAGCCGTTCCTGCGCTGTCGCTCCTGAGGCGCAGGCTGAAGCAGTACTGAAACCAACTCGGTGCGCTCAGCGTCTGCGTGAGTCGTTGTGCCGCCTGCCCCGTATTCACCAGCCTCGTCGCTCTGGTTGTGCCCAGGGGATCGGGTCTACCGGCCATTCGCGTCAGCATCGGGCCAGCGGCCCAGATTGCCGCCTGGAGGTCCTCGCTCCAGCCCAGCAGGTTGTCCAGAGGGTCGAGGAACAGGAAGTCCGTTGCGCGGCCTTCGCAAGTCTCAAACAGTTCCTCGACCGCCCCCATCTCGGCCGCGGTCAGCCCAATCAGATCCAACTCCCAGAGCACTGACTTCGCGGCCGAATCGGCCCAGGCGATTCTCGTCCCGTCCGGCGTTACGTTCACCACGCTCCGCCGTCGGCGACGTCTCGACGCCGGATACTGCGCCAGACCGCCGGTCGACAACTGGGGAAAGCACAGCATCTCAGCTCCTGTTCTCGGTGATAACCACCTCTGTGCGGCACCGCCCCTCGCCCCGCCACTCGGCGATGAAATCGTCGTCCTCGAAGCTGCAGTCCTCGTACACGGTTCCATCCGCCGGATCCCGGAACGAGAAGCTTCCGGATCGTCCCTGTGCTTCCTCAAACAGCGCTTCGATGGCGCCTAGTTCCGCCTCGTCCAGATCGTCAAGCTGGACCACCCAGCGGCGGACGGTCTTGGCGCTCTCACGGTATCGCTGTTCGGTGCCATCCACGAATTGAAGCACGGTGGTGGGGCGATGCAGTTCACGCGCGGTCGGATATTGCGATATGGCGCCGGTCTTCAGGGTAGGGAAAGTGCTCATGGTCCTATAGGTCGTTCACGACATCGCTCAGCGCGTTGGTTTGCAGCATCGCCTCGCGAACCGCCCGCGCGATGTCTTCGCTGTGATCGAGAAACGAGCGGCTGTCCATGGCCTGCACGCTGATGCTGATCTGCGGGATCGCGACTCCCGCGCTCGACGTCACCACCCGGGGCGTTCCTTCGGCGTCGTAACGGATCTCACCCTGCGCTCCAGTCCTGTCGATGCCCGCTTCCACGGAGACCGCCGCCGGTCGCGCGTACGCCACCAGGGCGGGTCCGGTCTTTGTCTTCTCGCCACTGAACAGCTTTGCGATGCCCGAGATGAGAGGAAGAAACGCTGTCCCCGCCGAGAGAGCGCCCAAGCCCGGGAGCGCGCTGGCCGCCGACTTCACCACGTCGCCGACCTTTGACGCCGTACTCTGTGTCACCGCGGCGGTATTCTCTTCCACGGTTGCGGTCTGGGCTTGGCTGGCACGAGCCAACTCACTCAGTTTGTCTCCGAGGCTGACCGCTTCGTTGCGGAAGACGTCGGCGGCCCTTGCCAGCGAACTCTCCACAGCGCCGCCCGCCGTTCCTTCTGCGGAGTTCTCTCCGACCGTCGCACCGCCGGCGCTCGTCCGCAACATCCGGTTCATCAGGTCTGCGTTACTCCCGCTCGGATTTCCAGCGGACCCGGCAACCAGGGCTTCCAGTCTCTCCTGCCACTCACTTTGTGCCATCGTTCACTTCCGCTCTGAGTTCGTTCTCCAGAACACAAAAGGCATCTACGGTCTTAGCTGGCAGATCTGTGAAATCGCATCCGCCAAGCAGTTTCCAGGCCCAGAAGCTTTCCACCAGGCTCTCGCTCTCTGCGGTGATCAGCGACTTGGGGCATCTCTCTACGTGCGCCGATTTCCTCGCCCACACAAGACGGGAAGGTGCTCGCCGCGACTCCTCCAGCCAGCCGCAGCGTCGTCTGACGTCCAGGCCGTTCTTCCTGCAGTCCTCGCACCTCCACCCGGCCTGGTTCGTGGACCCGAAATGGAAGGCGATAATCAGTTTTTTCTTTCTTCGCCGTTCAGGCCGCACTCGGCGTGGATCGCGCGGAGGATCTCCTGGCACAGTCTCTCGGGTCCGCGCTCGATCACACTGTCGGGCCGCGCCGGTTCGCCGTCGATCTCCAGCCCTTCGATGCCCATCAGGCCCCACTCCAGGTACAGCCGGTCCGCCTCTCGTCCGGCGAGCGCCGCCTCCGCCCGTTCCGCGACGTCGTGCCCGGCATCCAGAAATTCGATCTTCTTGGTGAACTCCCGGACCCTGCGAAGGAGCTCGATCCGCCGTCCGAACGACATCCTCTGGATGGTGAACCGAACGCCCGGAAAGCTCTCGGACACGAACTGGCAAGCGCTCTCGTAACGAAGTGGCTCACCCGAAAGCGACATAGATTTCATCGTTCACCGTCCCCTGCGCGCGGCATCCGGAGAACTCCCAGATGAGCCTGGTCTCGCTGTCGTCGAAATCGGGAACCTCAGGCACGATGCTCTTGATGTAGACGCCGAACATCTGCCCTTCCTGCTCTCCAAGCTGGAACATCACACTGATCGGCGATCGCTGGCGTGCCGCTTGATACAGCGTCGTCATTGACTCGTCGTCGTTGCTGAATAGCGTGAACTTCAGGGTGACCTTCCTTTGGCCGGCGACGATACACCTCGGCGTTGTCGACCCGAACTCCCGGTTGCGCAGGTCCAGGTCGTTGTCGATCACTATCTCGGCGCTGGTAAGCGTGTAGATCTGGGTCGGTTCCACTCCCAGCCACGCCTGGCCGAGGTGACCCGGGACGATCGAATAGTCCAGGCTCTCGATCTCCGGCTCCGGCGGGAATTCGGTCAGTCCGCCCAGACCTTCGACAAAGGTGGAACTGTCGATCAAATCCGCCGCCGCGCCGCTGAACTCGAACGTGTGATAGTCGCCGTTCACCTTGATCCGGGCCCGGTCGATCGCCGCGCCGGCCAGGATTCGCTGGACCGCTCCGGTGGGACTCCAACTGTCGTAGAGGCTCACGCTCGCCAATTCCGTCGCCGGAGGATAGGACATGGTCGCTCCGACAGTTGTTCCCGCCGAGGGCGTCGCTGTGAACGGAGCGTTCAGCATAACAGTCAGTTCGTCGCTTACCGCGGCCACGAAACGGATCTCGCCGTTGCTTGTGATCGCCTGGCCGGGCGTCAGACCATGAGCGGCCGTGAACTGAATCGTCGACGCATCCGGCGCCGACGCCACCGTCCCGCCGCCGAAAGCCAGGGGCGTCCCCCCGAGCGCCGCATGAAACAGCGGCCCGTGCGAGGGCTCGCTCGGGGCCGTGGTCCAACTGGTCATGTAAGTGGAGAGATCGAACGTCGTGTGCTTCCGCACTCCGCTCGGGATTCCGACAAACGTCCGTCCGCCTGTCTTGTCACGGCGGTCGGCGCGTTCGATTTCCTGTCGCGTCGCAAGCCGGATTGCCGGAAAGCGGTTAACTGCGGTCACCGCGGCTACCGCTCCGAAATCCACCTCTTCGGCCACGTAGAACCGGTTCTCGTTGGATGATATGTAGCAGGCCATCGCTTCAGCCGAACCCTTTCTTGCTTTACTGAATACTTACGTCCACCTCGACGGTGATCTTCGCCGCTTGGAGGTAACTCTTGCCGCCCCGCTTCACCGGGCCGAACGCCACGTCGTAACCTCCCCCGTAGAAGAAGCCGTCGCCCCAATCGCCGCGGCTTTCGTCCAGAACGTGAGTCACCGCATCCACGTACAACTGAACCTGCCGCTCGATCCCCTCCAGCCGGTCCTGTGACGCCCGGACTTCCATCGTCAAGTGCGCCTTGCCCGAAAACGTGCGGAACTTCTCGCGCAGCGTGTTGGACAGCTTCTCGCAGTAGACGTGCACCGATGGATACCGGACCGCGTTGCTCCGCTCGATCAGATCCGCTGCCACGTTCTGCGAGACGATCTGAGCCAGGCCGATCGCCGGCAGGCTCCCGCCGGACGCTTCCGCCACTGCCGCCACCGTCGCCGGCAACCCGCTGCCGCCGTCCGCCAGTTTCGCTGTTAGTTTTTTCGCGCCCACGCTTCCTACTTGCGCCATCTCCTAGCCCCTCCGAAACGTCCGGGTGAGTGTCACATACACATCCGGTCCCTGCCCGTCACCGGCCTGAACAGCCGTCACCAGGCCCGTCCCGGGCATTGTCCAGGCGCTCCCCAGCGTGAGTATCGTGTCGTTCTGCTTCGTGACGTTGTCGATTGCCGTTCCGGCATACACGTTCCATCCGGCGGCGATCGAGGGTGCATCCGGCGGCGTTACCATTAGCTGTGTGTTGTCTTCGGTCACCACGGTTGTCGTGTCGCTGGGCGCGCCTTCCACGCCTGCGCTGGTGACCCAGGAAACCCGCACGTAGTAGGTGTTGGCCGCCGTTGTGCCTGTGGCCCAGCTCAACGCCGGCGTCTTAGCCCGTTCTACAGGCGTGTAGACCATTCCCACGCCGGTTTCGAACAACAAGGACGCCGAGGTCCTCGCCAGACGCTGATACTCTTTCCACTTCTCCGCGTACCGGTCGTTGTACTGGTTGTAGTACAGATCGCGGTAGGCCAGCGCCAGCGAATAGAAGGTGTGCCAGTGCTTTAGCGCCGGTGTGACGACGACGTGTGTCAGTCGCCGGATCGCCGCCTCGTCGCAAACGGAGGTCCCATGCTCCAGCAGAAACGCCATCACCTCGATGCCGATCTCTTCCTGTGCCAGCCGCAGTTTCGTGGTTAGACCGATGCCCTCGCTGGAGGCCACGTCCAGAATGCCCGTCTCTTGATCCTGAAGATCCGAGAGGGTCGAAATGTTCCCATCGGTGAAGAGCGCCATGGTTTCTTACTCACGATTTCTGGCCGCGGGCCTGCCCTTTCAGCAGCTTCAGGTCCGCTTCGGAGAGCACTGTGAACTGCATCCTGTTCGCTGCCGCCACCTGATCTGCCGCCCGCTTGGCTTCGGCCACCGCCTCACGGTACGCAGTTGCCTCTTCCTCGCTGGCTAGCCGAGCGCGGTTCTCCACGATCAGCTTGGCGGCGGCGGCCCGCGTCACTTCAGTCTTGACGTCCGGCTTTCCGCCGTCCGGCGTCTCCAGGCTGACCACGACCACTTCCTTGTCGGTGATGCCTGCTTCGACCTGCCGCAGCTTCTGGTAGTAGATCTTCACGTCCATTCTGCGATCCTTTCCATGGAGCGAGCGGCGGGAACCCTCTCCCGCCGCCGCTCAACCTGGGGCGGCTCTGTCGAGCTGCCCCGCCCCTCTGGTTCCGAGTCTGCTTAGCTGGTCACCCGCACGGCGGCGGCGTTGCGCAGCACCGCGCAGCCGTACAGCACGTCCACGGTGAACTGCTGCGCGAGAGTGTTCGGCTGGTAGGTCATCAGGACCCGCATCCCGAAGTTCCCCAACTCGGCGTACTCGGCCACGGCGCCGGTCCCGGGCAGGGGCTGCGGCAGTCTCCGGACCACCAGCCCGATCGCGTCCTTGGCGAACGCGAGGTTGTGCGTCGAAACCGGACTGGAACCGGTCTTGGCCACGAACTGCGAACGGAACACGAAGAAGTCCTTGATCTTCCCCACCGCTCCGTCGATCAGCGCCCGCAGTCCGGCTTCCCCGGCGCTGCTGTACTCGCTGAAGCGGGTGATCTGCCGCAACTGCGAGTAGGCGGTCGGATCCACCACCAGGTACTTCGGTTGGCTCGTCGGCACCTTCGCCTGGAACAGCGTCGTCTCGGCCGAGTCGATGGTCGATTCGGTCAGCGCCACGCCCGCCCCGCCAACCGGCGAATTCGCCGTGAACTGGGAATACAGCGCCAGCAGATCGGTCTCGATCTTCTCCGCCAACGCCACCACAGCCGGCTGCATGTACAGCGACAACAGGTCCGGGACCGCCAGCACCTTCGTGACGTCCGGAATCTGGAACGTTGCTTCGGCGTGAGTGTTCAGCACGATTTGCGCATTCCCCAGGTTCGGGTTCTGCGTGGTGACCGACCCGCCCTCGGCGATGTTGTTGGCCGTCAGCACCGGCGGAATCGGCACGTTCACCGTGTCGCCCGCCTGCGCCAGCGTCGGTTCGAAATCGCGATTCACCAGGTTCCCCATCACTAGGTTCCCCATTAAGGCTGGCAAGGCGTCAGCGGCCACCAGCTTGACGATCGCGTTCGCCAGGTTGCTTGATGTAATAGCTGCCATCAGTCTCTCCTCTTCTCTCTCCGTCTCTTGACTCCGATGCGGAATGGCTCCGGCGATTCCGGATCAGATTCACCGCATCGATTGCGACGCGATCCGTGCGATCTCCCGCCGCACCGCGTCAAGCTCCTCCGCGCTCATCCCCGGCCGGATCTTCTCGATCTCGACCCCACTGCTCGCCGGCGCGGACCGCTGGACCGATGACGCGCCGCTTCCCCCGGAGATCCTCGCTGGCAATAGCTCCGGATTGTCCGTGACAAACTGTGTGAGGTAGTCTTTCAGGGGAACCTCTCCCTGGGGGCTTCGGGCCACCAGTCGCCCGTCGTCGGTCCGCACGACGTCCTCCTTGATCGCCCGGAACGCCAGATCGACCTTCGCCACACCTAGCCGCTGCAACTCCGAGCGGATCGTCGAGTTCCGCTCCGCCTCTTCGGCGGCCTGGCGGCTTCGACGGTTCTCCTCGCTGAGTTCGTTTACCCGTCGCTCCAACTGCTCCCGCCGCTGGCGCTCCTCGATCAGCTCCGCTTTGTACGCCGGCTCGGCCTTGGTCTGTTCGGTCGCGATAAACTCCTGGATCGCCTCGCGGATGATTCCCCGAATCCCCGCGTCCGCCGCCGCGTTCTCGTGCTTCTCCACCTTCACTTCATCCATCCTTCCCTCCTGTCCTAGTTCTCCTCGCCGTCCAGCCATCGATCGATCTCGGTCGCGATCTGGTCTTTGACCCCCTGCCGCATGTCACAGAGGTACTTGAAGGCGAGTCTCTTGAACACTTCCCGCCGCAACGTCTTGGACTTGACGCCCACGTTCAGCAGCCTCTCGGCGTCGTCCAGTTCGTCGCTGAAGTCGCCGATGTCGAACTCGTCCAACCCGGAGACGTCGATCGTCAGGCCGTCCTCCCGCGCTCCCTCGATCGACCGGAGCACCCTCTTCATCGAATCCTTGACGGCGTCCCCGTATGCCCGCAGGACCTCCTGCGTAATAGCGAAGTCCCGCTGTTTGCTCAATCCCGACTGGGTGGATCCGCTCGAGGTCAGCCCCCCCGCCTGCGTCAACAGGTAGCTGACCCGGTAGATCTCCTCTTTGAGCCGCGTCAGGTTTTCCGCGGCGATCTGGTAGACCTTGCCCTCCGGCTCCGTCCACCCGAACTTGTCATCCGGCCCCAGTTGGATGTAGTAGGACTCACCGACGATCTGGTTCCATGTGCGGTCCGAGTAGACCACCGGAGTCGCGAAAAGCCCCATCGTCAACGCCCAGGCCAGCGCGTTCGACTTGTTGAAGTGCTCCAGTTGAAGAAGGCCGGCCTTGTTCATCAGCCACAGTCCTTCGGACACGTTCAGTTCGAACAGGGGAACCCTTGACTGCTTGGACAGCGCGTGCGTGCCCTCCGCCACCAACTCGGGTTCGCCTCCTTGCGTCGCACCCTCTACGCGCCGCCAGACCCGGTACCGCTGGCGGTCGTAGTACCGCCAACGGGTTTCCTTGATCCAGTTCGGGCTGTCTACGTGCTCCTTGCGCTGGAGGGTCTCGCGCAGCACGATCCAGTCGTAGTTGCCCCGGTCGTCTTTGCTCCAGTTGACCAGGTCCT
>CAYOTD010000123.1:0-10279 GCA_964406685.1 uncultured Solibacteraceae bacterium
ACGAACTACTCGGTCGCCGGGCGGGCGCGCAAGGAGTGGGCCAAGGCGGCCGCGAGTTTTCGCCACGGCACGTACTACAGTTTCGAGCAGCAGGCCGGACGGACCCGGTACCGGTTCCTGGTGCTGGATAACGGCGAGCGCAAGACGGCGAAGAAGTCGAAGTTCAGCGCCGCCCAACTGGCGTGGTTGCGGAAGCAGGCGTCCAGCCGCGACGCCGCCTTGATCCTGGTCCTGCATGTACCGCTGGGCGAGGATGAGTGTTCCGCCGAGATCAAGGAGGCTCTGAGCGGCTCGGATCGCGTCGTCCTGGCTCTGGCCGGACACAACCATTCCAGCGGCATCCGGGAGATCCCGCTGGGGGGACTGCGCGTGACCCAGGTGCGCACCGGCGCTCTTGCCCTAAGCGCCAACAACTGGCGCCGGTTCCGGTTGCGAGAGAACGGGATCGAGATTGGCGCGGTCGGCGATGCCGTCTCCGCTGATCGGACGATCCCCCTGCCCGCGGCCGCGCCCGGCCGCTGACGGCCGCGATATACTGCGAGTCATCATGCAACGGTATTCCTACCTGCTGTTGATCCCTGTCCTGATCGTGGTGTTTGCGTGCGCGCAGGAGCCGCAGCCGCCGCTGGTCGATCCGGGAGGCGGGGGAAAGGCGCCCTCCGACGCCGTCGTCCTGTTCGACGGGAGCAGCGCGGCCGAGTGGGTTCACCGGGATGGGAGCCCGGCGAAGTGGCCCATCGTCAATGGCGCCCTGACGTGCAAGAGCGACACCGGCCACATCTTCAGCAAGCGCAAGTTCCGCGACGCGCAGATCCACGTGGAGTTCGCCATCCCCGACATGCCCACCGCCAGGGACCAGGCCAAGGGCAACAGCGGCGTCTACATCCATGGCCGTTACGAAATCCAGGTGCTGGATTCGTACAAGAACCCGACCTACGCCAACGGTTCCTGCGGCGCGCTGTATGGGCAGTACGCGCCGCTGGTGAACGCGTCCCGCCCGCCGGAGCAGTGGCAGACCTACGACATCGTCTTCCACGCGCCGAAGTGCGGCTCCGACGGCAAGGTGACCGGGCCGGCCACCCTGACGCTGCTGCACAACGGCGTGCTGGTGCAGGATCACGTGACGGTCAAGGGATCCACCGCCGGGGGCGAGGAGGCGAAAGCCTGCGAAGCCGGCCCGCTGATGCTCCAGGATCACTACCACCCGGACGTCAAAGAGACCTTCATGCGCTTCCGCAATATCTGGTACCGGCCGTTGGGGGAGGCGAAGTAGTTCCGGCGGGAGTAGAATTGGGGTGGCGATTGGAGGGTGCCATGAGCAGCTTCTGGGTGATTCTGGCCTATGGGTGCTCCGTGGGTCTGGCGCTTCTTCTCCTGTATTACGTGCATATCAGGGCATGGGCCTGGCACATTGCCGGCCTGGCCCTGGCGCTGTTCATCGGGTTGATTCCCAACCCGTTGGGCTGGACGCGGCCCGTGATCGACCTGGCGACGGGCTCGCTGTTCGTTTTTCTCCTGGTCTGGGGTCTGGGAGAACTGGCGTTCCATTCCGAACGCCACCATCACCACCACCACCACCATCCCCCGCATCGCGCGTGATGGTGGTGCGGCTGTGACCGGCACCGGCTTCATCCGAGAGCCTGATGTGCGGAGGAGGGGGCGCCTGCCCGATGTTACGATGGTGGAGGGTGGACACCGTTTGTGAGGGCTTCCCCTGGCGGCGGCGCGCGGTCCACGGAGCGGATGGATTGGAAAGATACCTGGTTGTGCTGGCGGGCGCCGGATTGGGAGGAGTCGCACGGTACGCGCTGGGCACGTGGATCATGGCGCGGTCCGGCGGGCGGTTTCCGTGGAGCACGTTCCTGATCAACGTCAGCGGATCGTTCCTCATCGGCCTGTTGATGGCGCTGTTCACCGAGCGCTGGCAGCCGCATCCCCACTGGCGGTTGTTCCTGGTGGTGGGCGTGCTGGGCGGCTACACCACGTTTTCCAGCTTCGAGTACGAGACGCTTCAGGCCGTGCGCGACGGCGAGCGGTGGATGGGACTGCTCTACGTGGCGGGCAGCGTGCTTGCCGGCTACGCAGCGGTGTGGTTGGGCGCGGCGCTGGCCGCGCGCCGGTAGGGAGGATGGAGGCGTAATGCTGACCAAAGGCCCCGCCAGGAAGGTCACGATCTTCCTCAACGAGGATACGCAGCACCACATGAAGGCCCTGCACGACGCCATCATGACGTTCCTGCTGCACAAGGGGGTCGCCGGCGCCACCGCCACGCGGGCCTACAGCGGTTTCGGGTCGCACCAGTTGCTGCACACACCCAAGGTCGAGGTGCTGGCGCAACACCTGCCCATCCGCATCGAGTTCATCGAGACGCGGGAGAAGGTGGACGAGATCCTGCCCACGCTCTACGAGATGGTCTCCGACGGCCTGATCGAGGTGCAGGACACCACCGTGGTGAAGCTGGCGCGGAAAGCGGCGAAGCCGGAAGCAAAGATCCCGCACCAGCGCCGGCAGGGACCGGCCAAGCTGCTGCGCGTCTTCCTGGGCGAGGCCGACAAGTGGCACGAGGAGCCGCTCTACGATGCCATCGTGAAGAAGCTGCTGCTGATGGACGTCGCCGGCGCGACCGTCTACCGGGGCATTCTCGGCTACGGCGCCAAGGGGCACCAGCACAAGGCTTCGTTTTTCCACCCGATGCGGGACCTGCCGGTGATGGTGTCGGTGATCGACACCGAAGAGAAGATCGCCGCCGCGGCCGAGGCAATCGAGGGGATGCTCGAAGACGGCCTGATCGTCATCTCCGACGCCGAGATTGTCCGGCTGGTGCGCGGCGCCGGGACCACGGAGGCAGCCGATGCGGCAGGAATACCCAGCTAAGCTCTTGCGGATTCACATCTCGGAGAGCGACCGGTTCGAGGGCAAGCCGCTCTACGAAGCCATCGTCGCCCGCTGCCGGGAGAGGAAGATCGCCGGGGCGACGGTCCTGCGCGGCCTGGAAGGCTACGGGGAGAGCGCCGAACTGCACCGCGCGCACCTGGCCCGCAACGACCGGCCGATCGTCCTCTCGATCGTGGATGCGGCCGAGAAACTCAACGCGCTGATCCCGGCCGTCGAGCGGATGATGGATACCGGCCTGATGGCCGTCTCCGAGGTGCGGGTGATTCGCGTGCAGAAAGAGACTCAGCCGCGGATGAACGCGGATGAACGCGGATGAACCCGTCGTACTCCGCTACGACGCCCGCATCGCCTGCGGGTCCCAGTTGACGATTCGCTTTTCGAAGTAGCTGGTGTTGCAGGCCAGCGCCGGGCCGGCGGCGCGGAAGCCGTAAACCGCATCTTCGATGAAGGGCTTGCGGCTGCGCAGGGCGGCGTAGAAGTTGCGGTGGTGTTCCAGGTGGGCGTTGTAGCCCGGCGGCGTCTGGTAGACCTCTTCCCGCGACGAGCGCATGTTCTCGGTCGTGCGGGGGCGCTCGGGGTACTTCGCGCGGTACTCCTTCAAGAACTGCTGCTGCGTGGCGCTGGCAAACGTGCCGATGGTGAAGCCCGGCTCGACCTCGGCCGGCGCCTTATCGAGTTTCACCGTGTCCATCGAGGTCGTCATGACGCCCTCGCGGCCCATGAAGCGGAAGCCGAAAGACTCCTCCGGGAGGCCGCTGGCCAGGTTGACGCGCAACGACAAAGTGAACTCGGGATGGGCATCTGTCTTGGGATAGTCGAGCGCGGCCAGCATCACGTCGGCCACGTCGCGGCCGTCGCGCCAGTAGCGGATTCCGCCGGTGGAGAGGATGCGCACGGGTCCGATGGAGCCGGTCACCAGGTGCAGGCCGCTCAACAGGTGAACGAACAGGTCGCCGGCCACGCCCGTGCCGTAGTCCTGGTAGTTGCGCCAGCGGAACAGGCGGATCGGCTCGAAGGGACGTTTGGGCGCGCCGCCCAGGAACCGGTCCCAATCGACAGTCGAGGGCGAAGCGTCGGGAGGAATCGAGTACTGCCAGGCGCCCAGGGCCGTGTTGCGGTCCAGCCACGCCTCCACCATGTTGATCTCGCCCAGGGCGCCCGAGCGCACCAGGTCGCGCGCCTTCAGGTAGACCAGTGAGCTGACGTACTGGCTGCCCACCTGGAGGATGCGGCCGGTTTCCTTCTGCGCGGCGACGACCTCCAGGCCCTGGTCGAGCTTCTGCACCATGGGCTTTTCACAGTAGACGTCCTTGCCGGCCTTCAGGGCATCAACCGAAATCCGCGAATGCCAGTGGTCGGGCGTGGCGACGATGACGGCGTCGACGTCCTTGCGGGCCAGGATCTCGCGGTAGTCGCGCGTGGTGAACAGGTCCTTGCCCCAGATCTCTTTGGACCGCGTCAGACGGCCATCGTAGATGTCGCAGGCGGCCACCAGTTTCACGCCGGGGAAGGTCAACGCGGTGCGGGCATCGCCCATGCCCATTCCGCCCGCGCCAATCAGCGCGATCTGGATGCGGTCATTGGCCGAGACGGGCCGGGACTGCGCGGCCATCCCTATGGCGGCGGAGGTACCAAGAAAACGGCGTCGGGTATGCACAGAAGTATTTTACTTCTTTGCTTCCGCGGACGGCTTCGCCTCGCTCTTCGTCTCGATCTTGGATTCCGCCTTGGCTTCGCCGGCGGCTTCGGTCTTGGGGGATGCACTCTCCTTCGACCTGGCGCCGCCGGAACCGTTGCCGCCGCCTTTGCGGCCGTAGTCGGTGACGTACCAGCCGGACCCCTTGAACTGAAAAGCCGGGGGAGAGAGCAAGCGCTCGACTCGTCCGCCGCAACCCTCGTGGACTTCCAGAGGCGGGTCGGAGAACTTCTGCATCACCTCAAAGACACATCCACAGGAGTCGCACTTGTACTCATACAGAGGCATAGCTCCTAGTTCCTTCTACCGAATCATCTCTACTGCGGCCGCACACGCGGCACTCCCAGCGGACCGGGATGGGCCAACTCGCCGGGATTCCGGGCCTGAACCTGGGCTTTGCGCTCCTCAGCCGGCGGCAGGCCCTTGTTCAGGATTTCGATCGCCTTTTTCAGGGCCGCATCCTCGTCGGGCGAGCGCGGAGGCTCAGGGGCAACCTCCGGCTTTTCGGGCGCGTCGTCGTCATCCAGATCGGCCGCCGGCTCCATGTCCGCGACCTGCACCGTGGGTACCACCGCGTTGTCCTGGATGGCCTTGCCCGAAGGCGCGAAGTACTTGGCCACCGATAGAATCACCGCGCTGCCGTCGTCCATCGTGATGGCTTTGCGGAACGCGGCATCGCCGTAGGTCCGCTCGCCCACCACGGCGGCACGCTTGGAATCGAGCAGCGCCGCCGCCGCGATCTCGGCCCCGCCCGCGGTGCCCCGATTGGTAAGGACCACGAGGGGATCGCGGCACACGGCCTTGGCGGGCTCGGCTTCAAAGTTCTGCCGGGCGTGTTTCTGACCCTGAAGATAGGTGATCAGCCCTTTGTCCATGAAGAGGTTGGCCAGGGCGATGCCCTCGGCCAACGATCCCGCGGCCGAATGCCTGAGATCCAGCACGAACTTCTTGGCGCCCTGCTTCTGAAGATCGGCCAGGGCCTGGGCGATTTCCTTCACCCGGCCGACTTCCAGCGACGGCGCCTCAATCTGTCCGATCCCCTCGGCCGCCATGCGCGCCACCAGCGGCGGGGGCTTGACCGCCGCGCGGGTAAGGGTGATCTTTTGGGCCTCGGTGCTGCGCCGGAGCCGAAGCACGGCCAGTTCCACGGTGGTGCCGGGATCGCCGCTCAGGAGTACTTCCGCATACGCCAGCGGCATGTCCCGCGTGGAGACTCCCTTAATGGTCTCGATCATGTCACCGGTGGAGATACCCGCCTTGTCCGCCGGAGAGCCCGGGATCGCGTCCACCACGCCTACGTAGCCGAAGCGCTTCGACAGCACCAGGCCGACTCCGCCCTTAGCGCTGTCCTTGGCCTTCAGATAGGTCTTGTACTGGTCCGCGCTCAAGAAGCTGGCATAGGGGTCGATGGCCTCCAACATCCCGTTGACGGCGCCCAGGGTGACGCTCTTCATGTCGGGTTCTTCGACGTAATCGCTCTTGATGCGCGAGAGAACCTCGGTATACACCGCCAGGTGGCGGTAGGCGTCCTCGGGCGAGGCGCTGCGGCCGACGACGGCCCCGGCCAGCAACATGGCGGCAAGACAAGTCGACGCCATCACGACGACGTATTTCAGGCGGCTGCTCATAATTGAGTCCCGGAGACAGTGGCCGGAGGGCCCTCTCTTTGGATTATATCAAATGGGACCAAACCGGTCCCGGCGGCAATCGTCGTCAGGCCACCAACAGCGCCGCGCGCGCGCAGTTTCGCAGGTTCTGCTCGATGGCATCGGTCTTCACCTCGGCGCCGGCCGCCAGCGTGAGATCGCGGTGGAGAGCGGCGACGTCGCGCGTACCGTCGGCCAACTGAACCAACCGCCGCGCTTTGTCGTCGGGGATCTCCAGCAGGCGATGCATCTGGTTCACCACGACCTGGCCGGTCTTCAGTTGCTCGCGGGCCAACCGGCTGGCCTGGGGACACTCGCTGATCTCGACGGTGAACCGCGAGCGGCCGGCGGCGAGTTCCACAGCGCCGACCTCATGGAGTCTGAGCATCATCCGCCCCAGGCCCTCGGCGACGTGGGCGGGCCAGTCGTCGCCGTTGGTCTGGCCCGCGGCGACCAGTGCACGGGAGCGCTTCAGCAATTCGCCGAAGGGCAGGTTCGCCGGATAGATCTCTCCGAGCACGACGAGGGCCGCCTTGGAGGGCGGGAAATCCGTTTCGACCTCCGACTTCTTGGGGCCCACGAACCGTTCCGCCTTGCCAGGCCCCAGATCCGGCGTTTCCGACTCGGGGCGCAGAGGCGAGGACAGGTACAGGCTGTTCAGCCGCGACGGCGGCGTGGAGCGGTCCAGCGCGATGCCATCGCGGCACAATAGCGTCTGGCGAAAGCGGCGGCAGCGCAGGAAGTCGAGGTACTGCTCGAATTCGATCCGGTCGCCGGGCGAGGGGAGCTTCGGGGCGTCGGGTTCGGGCGAGCCGATCGGCGGCCCGAACATCTCGTGGAAGTCGGCCTCGCCCAGGTACTGCAAGCCGTTCCGCGAAGCCTGCTGGATCAGGTCGCGGAAGTAAACCGGCTCGTTGCAGTCGGCCAGATCGTCGTGATACATGTGGTTCGGATCGTAGCCTAATAGCCGCTCGAACTCCGCCCGCAGCAGTTCGCGCTCCTTATCCTCCCGGTTCTGCCAGTTGATGATGTGCCGCGCCAGGGCGAGCGATTCCCGGATGCGCTCCGACGGATTCTCTATGCCGCGGATGTGATAGAGCAGGATCTCCCGCACCATGCGGCGCAGATAGCCGCCCGGCAGGGTGTTGTAGCTGACATAGAGGACGCCCTGCGGCGCCAGGCATTCGCGCCCGATCTCGAAGATCTTCTCGCGCACCTCGGGGGGAACCCACGAGTAGAGGCCGTGAGCGACGATGTAGTCGAACTCGCCGAACTCGCGCCGGATCTCCATGATGTCGAGCGGGAGCAGGCGGATGTTGTCGAGGCCGAGCGCGGCTGCGCGGGCGGCGCCGATCTCGATCTGTTTTCCGGCCAGGTCGACTCCGACGAAGCGGCTCTCCGGCAACGAGAATGCCATCGGAATCAGGTTGGAGCCGTCGCTGCACCCCAGTTCCAGCACCCGGCATCGTTCGACCGGCGCCGGGAACATCCCGAACAGCGTGGCGATAGCGCCCAGCCGGTCGGGATGGGACTGCGCGAAGGTGAAAGAAGGATAGACGACCTCGTCGTAGCTTTCGGCCACGTTTCCAACTATAGCGTGATTTCCGTTACAGACATTCCTGCCGGGGGGCGAGACACTGGTCTGGGAGATCGAAATGGCCAACGACTACGTCTATGTGAGAGATGCGCGACAGCAGGCGCGCGTGCCCGAGAACGGCATCCTCAGCCAGACGCTGCATAGCGACGAGCGGTCGAAGACCATTCTGTTCGGCTTCGCCAGTGGCCAGGAACTATCGGCGCACACCGCGCCGTTCCCGGCGACGCTGACGTTTCTCAAAGGCGAGGCGACGCTGCGCCTGGGAACGGAGGAACAGCAGGCCGGCGAAGGGACCTTCGTCTACATGCCGCCCTACCTGGAGCACGGCATCAAGGCGAAGAGCGACGTCGTGATGCTGTTGACAATGGTGAAGGGCGTGGCTCCCGCCGCGTGACCGGCCGCGAGGGCGCAACAAATCCGCTGCCCGCTGAGGCATCATAGACAAGATGACGAGCGAAACCTCGGCTGTGCGGCGATGCCGGCGAGTCCTGGCGATCGGGCTGATGGCCGCGTCCCTGGGGAGCGCCCAGCAGGACCCGGCGCGGGAGAAACGCATCGAGTGGTGGCGCCAGGCGCGCTTCGGCATGTTCATCCACTGGGGGCTGTACGCGGTGCCCGCCGGGGAATGGAAAGGCAAGCCCGTGCCCGGCATCGGCGAGTGGATCATGAACCGCGCCCGTATTCCCGTAAAGGAGTACGAGCAGCTCGCCGGCCAGTTCAATCCCGTCAAGTTCGATGCCGACGCCTGGGTGCGCCTGGCCAGCCGGGCGGGACAGCGGTACATCGTCATCACCTCCAAGCACCACGACGGCTTCGCGATGTTCCACTCGCGCGTCTCGCCCTACAACATCGTCGACGCCACTCCGTTCAAGCGCGACGTCATGAAGGAGTTGGCCGAGGCCTGCCGCAAGTACGGCGTCAAGCTCTGCTTCTACTATTCGCAGTCGCAGGACTGGCACCATCCCGACGGGCTCGGCAACACCTGGGACTACGACGAGGGCAAGAAGGACTTCGCCAGGTACCTGAACGAGTTAGTCAAGCCGCACGTACGCGAGATCCTGACTAACTACGGTCCCATCGGCCTGATCTGGTTCGACACACCCATGCGCATCACCCGCGAGCAGAGCCGGGAACTGGCCGGCCTGGTGCATTCGATCCAGCCCGACTGCCTGGTCAGCGGGCGCATCGGCAACGACGTCGGCGACTATCGCTCGATGGGCGACAACCAGATTCCCGCCAAGGTGATGGATTACGACTGGGAGACGCCCGTCACGCTCAACGACACCTGGGGATTCAAGAAGGACGACCAGAACTGGAAGTCGCCCCAGACCCTCATCCGCCAGCTTGTGGACGTGGTCAGCAAGAACGGCAACTACCTGCTGAACGTCGGGCCGACCGCCGAAGGGATCATTCCGCAGCCCAGCGTGGACCGGCTGCTGGCGGTGGGCAAGTGGCTCGAAGTGAACGGCGAGGCGGTCAGCGGCGCGCAGCCGAGCCCTTACCCGTACGAGTTCGAGTGGGGTTCGATCACCTCCAAGCCCGGCCGGCTCTACCTGCACATTATCGACTGGCCCAAGCAGCGCGACTTCATGCTTTACGGCTTGAAGAGTAAGGTGAAATCGGTGCGGCTGCTGGCCGCGCCCGCGACTCCGCTGAAGTTCATGCAGATCCAGGATCGAGCGGTGAAGCTGACCGTCCTGCGCATCGCACTGCCGCCCACCCCGCCCGACAGCGACGTCTCGGTCGTCGCGCTGGAGATGGACGGCACGCCGGTGGTGGACACCGAACTGACCCAGCAGCCCGACGGCAGGGTGTCGCTATCGCCCATCTTCGCCGAGGTATCGAAGGCGGCCAATTCCGATCTGTCCGTTGACAATCGCGGCGTCGCCGTCCGTTGGTTCAACCCCGAGGACAAGATGAGCTGGAAGTTCCGCCTCTATCGCGGCGGCTCGTTCAAGGTCGTGCTGATCACCAGCGGCTCGCGCACCTGGAACGGCGCCGACACCTGGGATGGCGGCCACAAGGTGACAGTCACAGCCGGCGGCGCCACGGTCGCCGGTGTCGTCGCCGACGGCGACCGGCGGGTGAACGCCCGCAACCCGCGCTGGCAGGACATCTACTCCGAGATCGGCCGCGTGGATCTGAAGGCTCCCGGCGTCATCGACGTGACAGTGAAGCCGGAATCGATTTCGGCCGAGAAGAGAACAGGGTTCGCCCTGCGCGAGGTGCGGTTGGTCAAACTCGAACGCTCACGCCTCGCCCCGCAGAAGCGGCCCGCCGTGCGCCGGTCGAAGGCGCGGCGGCGGTAAGGCTACAACCGGCCCAGGTTGGCCATGGCTTTCCGGCTGGCCCACTCCTGGCCGACCTCGGTCACCACAATGCGATCGCCCTCGTGCAGGAAGGCGCGCAGCAGATCACGCTCGACCCGGCCGCCTTCCAGGCCTA
>CAYOTD010000124.1:0-2358 GCA_964406685.1 uncultured Solibacteraceae bacterium
TCCCGTGTTTTCATGAAGCACCGACGCGCTGTCAGAGGGTCTTGGACAGTAGAAGCCCGCGACCGTCCCCAGGCACGAAAAACAGCAGGAATTGAACAGGTAGCGAGGACAACTTGGATAGCAGAAAGCTCACAGGCAACTGACACCGGCCCGAAGGGGTACGCCAACCAGGTTTCCGTCAGGACGCCAGGGGGAGGGGTATGCCCAGTCTTTTCAATACGACTCACCGGCCGCGTGGGCTAATTTGCACAGCAGTGGGATCGTCTGTCGAGCGGCTAGCGCCTTACCAGCCGGATGGCCCCGTTGGAGGTCGCCAGGTCGATGAGCGGTCCGCCCGACCCCAGCGTGCCTTCCACGTGGTGTTTGGACAGCTTGCCGCCCTGCACATTCAAGTCGAAGTCCGACTGGATGCTGCCGTTCGAGGTGCGGGCGACCAGCTTGGCGTTGAGGGACGGCGGCATGCGGACCGAGATGGAGGAGTTCGACGTCGAAGCGCGGATCTCGTTGTCGTTCAGCGAATCTACCGTCAGGTTGATGCCGCCGTTCGAGGTGGTCAGCTTGATCGGCTTGTGCGCTTCCGGCTCCACCAGCCGGGCCTCGATACGGGAATTGGAGGTCGTCGCCTCGAAGGCGCCCCGGACGGCGTCGGCGCGGATCGAGCCGTTCGACGTGCGCAGGATCGCTGGTCCGCCGTGATCGACCAGTTCGATGGAACCGTTCGAGGTCTGGACCTCGGCCGCCCCCTTGAGCCGGTCCAGGCGGACGCTGCCGTTGGAGGTCCGCAGGCGGGCGTCGCCGTCGATGGTCTCCACGCGAATGGAGCCGTTGGAGGATTCGATCCGGTCCAGAACGGTCTTTCGCGGCACCAGGATGATGTAGCGGGCGCCCAGGTTGCCCCGGCGGTCCACCGGCCTCACGGTGCGGATGCGCACCGAGTCGGCGCTGGATACGATGTCGATCTTCAAAGCGTCCAACAGGTCCTGCGTGGGGGCGTACTTGGTGCCGGAGATCTCGACCGTGTCTCCCTCGCCGCCGCGGATCTCGATGGAACCATTGAAGTTCTCCACCGATAGCCGGCCGCCGGGCTTCATCGCGAGGCTGCGGTGAAAGTCTTCCTTTTGCTGGTTGACGCTGCCGAAGTCCTCAATGTCGCAGCCGGTCTGGAGCGCCACCGAGAATGCCATAAGGAGGGTAGTCACTAGTCGATACATGTGCAGTTCTCCAACCTGTCATACGCAAGGCCGGCGGCGGTTTGTTCCCCATCTTCCGCGGTGTACCATGGTGAATTGCGAATGAACGCACTGATGGATGTCCTGACGCCCGGCTCCCAGGAGTGGGAACTGGCGCGGACCATCGACCCCCACCGGCTGCCGGCCCACGTCGCGGTCATCATGGATGGAAACGGGCGCTGGGCGAAGCGGCGCAACCTGCCGCGGGTGGCGGGCCACAGGGCCGGCGTCCAGGCGGTGCGGGAGGCGGTGGAGACCTGCGCCCGGCTGGGGCTTGACGCCCTGACCCTTTACGCCTTCTCGGTGGAGAACTGGAAGCGGCCACGGGGCGAGGTGAACACGTTGTGGCGGCTGCTGCGCGTTTACCTGCGCAAGGAACTGCCGACGCTGCTCAACCACCAGATCCGCCTGGTCGCCATCGGCCGCCTGGAAGGGTTGCCGGCGGCCGTGCGGGACGAACTGCTCGCCACGGTGGAGACCACCCGGTCCGCCACCGGCATGAGGGTCAATCTGGCAATCAACTACGGGGGGCGGGCCGAGCTGGTGGACGCCGTAAATGCCCTTCTGGACGAAGCCCGGAGAGCGGGATCGCTGCCGGCGCTCCGCGTGGACGAGGAAGCCATCGCCTCCCGCCTCTACACCGCCGGCGTGCCCGACCCGGACCTGCTGATCCGAACCTCGGGCGAGATGCGCGTCTCGAACTTCCTCCTCTGGCAGATCGCCTACGCGGAACTCTACGTGACCGACACCCTCTGGCCGGACTTCCGGCGCATTGACCTGCTGCGCGCCATCCTCGACTACCAGAAGCGGGACCGCCGCTTCGGCGGGCTGAAGGCTGCCGCCTCGGTTGCCAGACAATGAAGCGCATCCTGACGGCACTGGCACTGATCCCCGTGGTCGCCGCAACCGTCTTCTTCGCGCCGGGACGGCTGTTCCTGATCGTCCTGGCGGTGGTGGCGCTGGTCTGCTTCCACGAGTACAACCAGATCGTCCCCTCTTACGGAATCGCGAGAGCCGGCCCGGTGGCTTACGCGGCCGGCCTGATGTTGCTGCTCGCTCCGCGCGCCGACGTCGTGCTGTTGCTGGCGTTGGTGCTGATCGTGCTGACGCTCAACATGCGCCTGAAGGA
>CAYOTD010000124.1:2368-10213 GCA_964406685.1 uncultured Solibacteraceae bacterium
GGGCCAGGGACTGCCCGCGTCCGCGGCAATGCTGCTGGGCTTGGTCTACATCTTCGGCGCCTGGCGCTGCGCCTGGCTGCTGCGGTCCATCAGTCCGCACTGGCTGATGTTCGGCCTGGCGGTGAACTGGGTGGGCGACATGGCGGCATTCTACGTCGGCTCGGCCATCGGCAGGCACCGGCTGGCGCCGCGGGTCAGCCCCAAGAAGTCCTGGGAGGGCGCCATCGGCTCGGTGATCGCCGGAGCGGCTTTCGGAGCGGCCTACCTGCACTGGGCCATCGCCGCCGTCCCGCTCTGGGAAGCCCTGGGACTGGCGGCGGCGGTGAACGTTGCCGGGCAGGTGGGAGACCTGGCGGAGTCCGCCATCAAGCGCGGCGCCGGCGTGAAGGACTCCGGCAACAGCCTCCCCGGACACGGCGGCTGGCTGGACCGCGTGGACAGCAGCCTGTTTGGGCTTCCCGTGCTCTACTTCCTCCTGGCGCGTCCGTGGTGAGAGGCTCTCGAGCGAACTACAGGGGCTCAGATCTCGTCTAACAGACTTCGGCCGCTCCGAGCGGCACGGAGGACTCATGCACACCTTCCGGCGGGACCTGCGTCACGCCGTTCGCAATCTCTTGAAGACCCCTGGATTCTTCCTGGTGGCCGCCGCCACCCTGGCCATCGGCGTGGGTGCCAATAAGGGCGCCGCGCTGCCGCGCTTCAGCGTCATCCGGCTCGATCTCATAGTGCTGGCCCTCACCGGCGCGCTGGCCGTGGTGACCGGGGCCCTGTTCGGCATCATCCCTGCGCTCCAAACTTCGCGGCCGGATCTGCACGAGGAGTTGAAGGGCGGCTCGGGAAGCTCGATCAGCCCCGGCCGGCGCCGCCGGTTCACCAGCGATGTACTGGTGGTGGCAGAGTTCGCTCTGTCGCTGTTGCTGGTTGCCTCCGCCGGCCTTCTGCTGAAGGACTTCGCACGCCTGCGCGGGATGGACGTCGGCGTGCGAACGGAAGGTGTCTGGACGGCGGCCATCCGGCTTCCGGAAACCGGCTACGCCACCAGCCCGCGGCGGCTCCAGTTCGCGGAATCGCTGCTGGAGCGGTGCCGCCGGATCCCCGGCGTCACCGAGGCCGCGATGACCAGCAGGTTGCCGGTGGAAGGCGGCGGCAACTACTACGTCTTGATCCGCGGGCAGGAGTCGGCGCCTCGCAGCAACGTCCTGGTGGAGCATCACAGGATCACTCCCGGCTACTTCCAGTCCATGGGAATCCGCCTGGTCAAGGGACGCCTGTTCACGCCGGCCGATGTCCAGGCGGTCGTGGCGCTGGGCGAGCGGTTCCGTTCGTTTCGGGAAAGCGGAAGGCGCCCGACAGCCGAACAGACCAATGCCATCATTTCCCCGACGGTGATCAACGAGGCCATGGTGCGGGCCATCTGGCCGAACCGGGACCCGCTGGGTCAGATGATCTCCAACGGCGGCGTCAACGGGCCGTGGCGGCAGGTGGTTGGAGTGGTGAGCGATGTGCGCCAGCGGGGTCTTGCGAGTCCTCCCGTGCCGGAAGCGCACGATATCTTCGACGGTGACGCGCGCTTCTTCCTGGTGCTTCACACCTCCACCGAACCCTCCGCGCTGACGGCGCAGGTGCGGCGCGAACTGGGACAACTCGATGCCGGCCTCCCGCTGTTCTTCGTGCGCACGATGGATGAAGTGATCGCCGACGGCGCGCAGGGGCAGCGGTTCCTGAGCATGCTGGTCGGGTCCTTCGCGTTGCTGGCCGCGCTGCTGGCGGCCATCGGCCTGTACGGTGTGCTCTCCTACCTGGTCACGCAACCGACGCGCGAAATCGGCATCCGCATGGCGCTCGGCGCCAGCCGCGGCCAGGTTCTGGGGGAGGTTCTACGCAGCGGCGCGCGGCTGGCGCTGGCGGGCTTCGTACTCGGTCTGGCCGGAGCGCTGGCGGCGGGACGTATCCTGGCCACCCTGCTGCACGAGGTCCGGCCCGGCGACCCCGCGGTCCTCGCCGCCACCTCCGCGATGCTGGCCGTTGTGGCCTTCATCGCGTGCTACATTCCCGCACGCCGCGCGGCGCGGCTCGATCCGACCGAAGCGCTTCGTTACGAATGAGGCACGCGCGGCCTACTTCTTCTTTCCGCCGAGCAGGTTTCCCAGGACCCCGCCGAGGGACTTCTTCACCTGCTCCCCGGCCAGGCCGCGCACATCCGGCCGGATGACCGGGTCCATCGCCGTGCCCTGAATGAAGAAGGGCACCGCCGTCTTGCTCAGGGCCGCCAACCTCGTGCTCTGGACGGTCGCGCTCATCTTGAAGTCGAGCGCGTTCGCGGGACTGATTGTACCGCCGCCGTTCAACTCACCAATGCCCTGCGCGATGAGGTGAAGTCCTTTCACACTCGTCCCCTCGGAAGAGTACTTCAGGTTTGCGCTGAGTACCTCGATCTCGGTGTCCGGGTCCCTCTTGATGCCGGCGAGCATTTCGATCACGGCCATTTTGGCGCCCAGGCCGAAGTTGGCCAGCCGCGTCTTGTCGACCGACACCGAGCCGTCCGCCACCACGCGGTCCGCCGGGCCTTTGATCGTGAACGCGGCCGTCGCGGTTCCGCCCTCCAGCCGCGATCCGTTGGGAAGCGCCAGTCCCAAGGGCGGCAGCAGTTCCGCCAGCTCCGGCACGGGCATCTTCGTCCCTGCAAACTTCATGTCGAGCACGACCGCGTCGCCGCGTTCGGCGTAGGTTCCGGTCAGGCTCGTAGCGGCGGCGCCGATGCGGATATCACCGCGCTGGAGCACGCCGGAGTGCTGGCGCAGGTCGTAGCCGGTGCTGAAGTCGAGATCCACGGGCCGGCTTGACGGCTTTCCGTTCTTAGCCAGCTTCAGCCCCTCGGCCCGGAGCTTGCCCTTTACGGCCAGCTTGCCGCCGCTGGAGGAGCCGGTCGCCTGAAACGAAGCGGTCCCGGCCATGTCAGGAACGGTCCCGCCCAGCGCCGAAGCCAGGTTGAGCCGCGCGACCTCCAGCGTGATCGAGAGCGGGGTCAGCGTCGCGTCGGTTTCGTCGAGCGGTCCCGCCTTCCCCTCCAGCCGGATGTCGCCTCCTCCCACGACCCTGGCGCGAAGCGAGAAAGGGAATGACGCGGCTGGAGCGAAATCCCGGATCTCAAGATTCACAGCCTCCAGCGTCAGCGGCTTCTGCCGCCCGCCGGTCTTGCCGGCGGAGAAGCGGCCGTCGACGAGCTTGACCAGCCGCGCGCTCAGATCAAGGCTGTCCTTCGCGGCGGTCTCCCGCGCGGATGAAGCCGGCGGCGCCGACTTGCCGCCCAGTGTGGAGTAGTTCCAGCGCCCCGCCGGGGATTGGAGCAGCGCCACCTGCGGCTGCTCGATGGTGAGCCCCGTGACGTTCAGCTTCCGCGAGACGATGAGGGGCCAAAGCTCTACCCCAACTCGCAACGACTTGGCTTGCAGAGAGGGCGCACGACTGAAAGCCGGATCGTCGGCGATGGCGAGGCTGTCCGCCGTCACTCCGCCGGCCAGAAGGGAGAGGCGAAGGCTGCCAATCGTCACTCGCCTTCCCAGCGCGGCCGACAACTTCGATTCCAGCGTGGGTTTGAACCGGTCGGCGCTGACCAGAAACGGCAGACTCACCGCCGCCAGAACGAGCAGCGCCAGGATAACGCCAAGAACCCGGATCGCTCGTCTCATATAGCACCACCATACCGCAGCACGAAGCGGTTCAAGACGGAAATGACCGGGAGGACGTTGCGAAGCCGCGGGCCGGTGTGCGGTGGGTCCCCGGACCCGCGCGGGACGCCCCGCTCAGTAAGCCTTGGCGATCACCGAGCGCTGTGGGACCGTCTCACCGGTGAGGATGCACTTGCCGGGGCCGTCGCACTCGTCGGTGAGGGGGATGCAGCGCACGGTGGCTTTGAGCGCCTTGATCTGTGCGTCGCAGGCGGGGTCGTCCTTGATGTGCGCGAGGACGAACTTGCCGCCGCCGCTTTCTGCGGTCACCGGCTCCAGGATCTCGCGCACCTCGTCGAAGCTGTTGGCCAGGACCGTGTTCTGCTTGAGGCGCGCCTGTGCGCGGGCGTACATCTCCGACTGCATCCGCTCCAGCAGCGCGGTGACGTGCGCTCCGGCCGCCTCCTGCGGCACCGCTTCCTTTTCGCCCGTGTCGCGCCGTTTCACCACCACCACGCTCTGTTCCAGGTCGCGCGGGCCCAGTTCAAGTGTGACCGGGATGCCCCGCTGCTCCCAATGGAAGAACTTGTTGCCGGGCGTGAAACCCTCGCGGTCGTCGACTTCGACGGTGACGCCCGCGTTGTGCAGTCCCGCCGCCATCTGGTAGGAGCGGCTGACGATGGCCTCGCGGTCGGTGTCCTTGCGGTAGATGGGCACAACCACGGCCTGGAGCGGGGTGAGCCTGGGCGGCAGTACCAGGCCGCGATCGTCGGAGTGTGTCATGATGAGGCCGCCGATCAGGCGCGTGGAGACGCCCCAGCTTGTCTGCCAGACGTAATCGAGCTGTCCCTCTTTGTTCTGGAATTTTACGTCGAAAGCCTTGCCGAAGTTCTGGCCCAGCTCGTGGCTGGTTCCGGCTTGCAGCGCCAGTCCGTTCTGCATCATGGCTTCGATGCAATAGGACCGCTCGGCGCCGGCGAATTTCTCGGAGCGCGTCTTGACGCCGCGGATCACGGGCATCCCCATCACGTTCTCGGCCACGTCGGCGTAGACCTCGAGCATGCGGCGCGCCTCTTCGCGCGCCTCCTGTTCGGTCGAGTGCGCGGTGTGGCCCTCCTGCCAGAGGAACTCGGTGGTGCGCAGGAAGACGCGCGTGCGCTTCTCCCAGCGAATGACGTTGGCCCACTGGTTGATCAGCAGCGGCAGGTCGCGCCAGCTCTGGATCCACTTGGCGAAGAAGTGGCCGATGATGGTCTCCGAGGTCGGCCGCAGGACATAGCGCTCTTCCAGTTCCTCGCCGCCGGCGATGGTCACCACGGCCAACTCGGGCGAGAAGCCCTCGACGTGCTCGGCCTCGCGCTTGAGAAAGCTCTCCGGGATCAGCATCGGAAAGTAGGCGTTCTTGTGGCCGGTGGCCTTGAAGCGCCGGTCGAGAGCCGCCTGAAGCTTCTCCCACACGGCGTAGCCGTGCGGCTTGATCACCATGCAGCCCTTGACGACCTCGGCCGGTTCGGCCAGGTCGGCCTGCGCAATCACGTCTTGATACCAAGTGGCGAAATCTTCGCCGCGGGGAGTAATTCTGCTCTTGCTCATTTCTATCGGGGCAGGACTTCGTTCATGGAACCCTGGCGGTAGCCTTCCAGGTCAAGGGTCACGTAGTGGAAGCCGAGAGGCTTGAAGATGGCCGTCAGGCGCGTGGCCATTTCGACGCTCAGCGCCTTGCCAAGCTCATCCTTGGCGAATTCCAGGCGCACCAGTTCGCCGTGATAGCGGACGCGGAACTGGTGGAAACCGAGCGCCTTGATCTCCTCTTCGCCGCGCTCGACGGTCTTCATCGTCTCGATGGTCACCGGCGTCCCGTACGGCACGCGGCTGGCGAGGCACGCCGAGGCGGGACGGTCCCACGTGGGCAGGCCGGCGCGGCGCGACAACTCGCGGATCTCGGCTTTGGTGAGGCCGGCTTCCATCAATGGCGCCTTCACCTGGTGGAGCTTCGCCGCACCCAGGCCGGGCCGGTAGTCGCCCAGGTCGTCCTGGTTGACGCCGTAGATGATGTGGTCGAACCCGCGCTCGCGCGCCACCGCTTCCAGCCGCGTGAACAGCTCGTCCTTGCAGTGGAAGCAGCGGTTGGCGTCGTTGCGGAGGTAATCCGGGTTGTCGAACTCGAAGGTCAGGATGTACTCGTGGCGGAACCCGAACTGCCGTGCCAGCGCCTCGGCGTCGCGCTTGTGCGATTCGGGAATCGAGGCGGAGTCCGCCGTAATGGCGACGGCGCCATCGCCCAGAACGTGGTACGCCGCCCAAGCCAGGTAAGCGGAATCCGTGCCGCCCGAATACGCGACGATCACCCGGCCCATCGAAGCGAGATTCGCGAAAAGCACGCGCTCCTTGCCGTCGAGCGCCTCGGGGTCGATGGCCGTTCCCAGGTTGACCAGTGTCGCCATACAGCGATTATTGCAGAGGCAACTCTTCCTGCGCGGTCTCGCCGTTCTCCTCGCCGTCCGGGATGACGCAGGCGGCGCCCACCTGGTCGCCTTCCTCCATGCGCACCACGCGCACGCCCTGCGTGGACCGGCCCACCTGGCGGATCTCCGCCGATTCGATGCGGATGATCTTGCCGTCCTTGGTGATGATCATCAGGTCGGAGTCTTCGCGCACCGAAAGCGACGCCACCACCTTGCCGGTCTTGTTCGTCGTCTTCATGTTGATGACGCCCTTGCCGGCGCGCGATTGCAGGCGGTAGTGATTGAGCGGCGTGCGCTTGCCATAACCGTTCTCCGAGATCGACAGCGTGAGTCCTTCTTCGCCCACCACCTCCGCGGAGACCAGGTAGTCGCCCTCCTCCAGGTCCATGGCGCGCACGCCGCGGGCCTGCCGTCCCATGGCGCGCACATCCGATTCGCTGAACCGGATGGCCATGCCCTCGTAGGTGGCCAGGAAAATGAAGTCGCTTCCCGAACTCAACCGTGCGGCGATTAGCTCGTCGCCCTCGTCGAGCGAGAGCGCGATGATGCCGCGCGACATGGGGTTGTCGAACTCGGTCAGCTCGCTCTTCTTGATGACGCCGCGGCGCGTGACCATGACGATGTAGCGGTCTGGCACGAACTCCTTGACGGCCAGGAAGGCCTTCACCGACTCGTCGGGCTGGAGGTTGAGCAGCCCCGAGATATTCTTGCCCTTGCCCGCCGTTCCCGCGTCGGGTATCTCGTAGATCTTCAGCCAGTACACGCGGCCCTTGTTGGTGAAGATCAGCAGGTAGGCGTGGGTGGAAGCGATCACCAGGTGCTCGACCACGTCCTCGGCGCGGGTAGCCATGCCGATGCGGCCCTTCCCGCCGCGCGCCTGCCGCCGGTAAGTGTCCACCGGAGTGCGCTTCAGGTACCCGCCGCGCGTCACCGTGACGGCGACGTCCTCCATCTGCACCAGGTCTTCCAGGCGGATCTCGCCCACGTCCTCGACGATGGTGGTGCGGCGCTCGTCGCCGTAGTCCTTCTGGACCTCGCGCAACTCCTTGACGATGACGCCGCGCAGGACCTTCTCCGAACCCAGGATCTCGGTGTACTCGGCGATCAGGCGCTGGATCTCGGCCAGCTCGTCCAGGATCTTCTGCTGCTCCATGCCGGTCAGGCGCTGGAGCTGCAACTCGATGATGGCCTGCGCCTGGCGCTCGGTGAACTCGAAACGCGCGACCAGGCGGTCGCGCGCCTCGCGCGGCATCTTGGAGGCGCGGATCTCCTCGATCACGGCGTCGAGGTTTTCCAGCGCCTTCTTGAAGCCGAGCAGGATGTGCTCACGCTCGCGGGCCTTGCGCAGCAGGTAGTCGGTGCGGCGGCGCACCACGTCGATGCGATGGTCGATGAAGCGCTTGATGCAGTCGACCAGGCCCAGCTCGCGCGGCTGGCCGTTGACAATCGACAGCATAATCACGCCGAAGTTCGTCTGCAATTGTGTGTGCTTGTACAGGTTGTTCAGCACCACTTCGGCGTTCTCGCCGCGCTTCAACTCGAAGACGATCCGCATGCCCTCGCGGTCGCTTTCGTCGCGGATCTCGGAGATGCCCTCGATCTTCTTCTCGTTGACCAGCGAGGCGGCGTCGCTGATCAGGCGGGCCTTGTTCACCTGGTAGGGGATCTCGGTGACGATGATCGCCTCCCGGTCCTTGCCGAGCTTCTCGGTG
>CAYOTD010000125.1:0-10166 GCA_964406685.1 uncultured Solibacteraceae bacterium
CTACGGAATCCCGAGACTGCTCGCTCGTCGGTTTGAGGTCGAAGACCTCGCTAGGGAATCGGCAAGCGCCGGACGCCCGCAGGTAATGCCCAGGTCGGTGGGCCAAACCAACCGGCTCCGGGGGGTGACGGTGGGGGTGGGATGGAGCTGGTTGGGCGGCAGGAAGAACGGCGCCGTGGAGGTTGCGGGTCCGTCCGCTCGCTCTGGTCGCGGCTCAGTTACGAGGGCGCGGGAGGAAGCGGTGGCTTCGTCGAATCGATTCAGAAGCGCAGGCGGAGGGCGAATTCTATGTGGCGGGGGAGTTGGGAGGTCGATGTTACTACGCCGAAGTCGGTGCTGGTGGGGGAAGTATTTGGGGCGCCGAAATGGGTGTGGTTCAGGCTGTTGAAGGCGTCGGCGCGGAGTTGTATGGTTACGGTTTCTCCCGCTTTCACGTTCTTGGCCAGGCCCAGGTCTAGCTTGTTCAGGCCCATGGAACGGACGCCGGATAGCCGCAGGGGGAACGCGCGGAGGTTGTAGACCAGTTGCTGGGCGGAGGCGCGCTCGAACCCTTGGGTGTTGAACCAGCGCTCCGGGGTGCGCTCGCCGCTCCTGAGTTCGATCTCCTTCATGCTGCCGCCGCAGAAGAGGACGTTGCCGAAGCTTAGCGGCGCGCCGCTCTGGCGCTGGTAGATTCCGTGCAGTTGCCAGCCGCGTGACAGAAGGGCGCGGCGCCGCTTGCCGCGCCCGAAGGGCAATTCGTAGACGCTGGCTACGACGATGCGGTGGGCGCGGTCGTAGGCGGAGATCGCGTGGGCCGGGGCGAGGTCCGCTTCGTTCATCCGGGTGGTCGCTTCCATGAGCTTGGACCAGGTGTAACTGACCAGCACGAAGTAGTCTCCCGGGAAGCGCTTCTGGAGCATCGTCTGGAGGCCGTGATACCAGGAGAAACCGTCGTTGATGGTGGAGGTGATGCCGGTGAACTGCGGATAGGGGCGCACGAGCTGCTGCAATTGAACCGTTGTCGCCGAGAGTCCGGTAGACGGCAGCAGCGGATAGAAGGGATTGGTCACGTTCGCCGTCAGGATGGAATACCGCGCCGTGTCGCGCACCGGCGATGCGCTCAACCAGGACAGCGGGATCGCGTTCAACTGCCTCGACACGCGCAGGTGGGTGGACCGGGTGCCGACGTATCCCGCTTCCAGAACCGCGTTGCGGCCAAGGGCCTGCTGGAGCGACAGGCTCCAGCGCTGGAGGTAGGGATTCAGCAGGCGCTCGGGGAAGACCGAGATCGTCTGGCCGAGGTTGGTCATCACGCCGAGCGACGCTCCGCTGGGCATGGTGAATCCGTTGGGGAAGGGGTTCTCCAGGCTGCTGATGTAGGTCCGGCCGGTGTCCTGGGAGGCGACCAGCGTGGTGGTGCTGCTGAAGCCGGTCTGAATCGCGCTCTGCCGGGCCGGATCGTAGAACAGCCCGTAGCCGGCGCGCAGCACCGAGGTCTTGCCCAGCACCCAGGCGAAGCCGGCGCGCGGAGCCAGGTTGCGCCTGCTGCTTTGCCACAACTCGCGGGGCTCGCCGTTCACCCCGGCAAAGGTCACGCCTCCGGCCACGTGGAAGTCGGAGGCCGGCAGCCGGGCCGAGGGCTTCCGGGCATAGTTGGCTTCCACGATGGAGGAGATGGGAAGCACCGCATCGGAGTCGAAGCCGCGCACGGAGCGGTTGAAGCGCTCGGTGACGGGCACTTCGTGATCCCAGCGCAGGCCCAGATAGAGGGTCAGGCGCTTGCCCGCGCGCCAGGTGTCCTGCGCATAGAGTCCGGACATCTGGTGTTGCTGCGCGAGGCTGGGATTCACCTCCATGCTGCCGCTGGTGGGCAGGCCCAGCAGGAAGCTTGCCATGCCCTGGCCGATGGGGGCCGCCGTCGAGTTGTCGCGCGGGCCGCGCGTCCAGTCGGAGCTGAAGATCAGCTTGCCGGACGAGCGGCCGGTGTTGGCGCTGGCGATGCGATACAGGCGGTGCTCCCCGCCCAGGCGGAGCGCGTGCTTCCCGATGGTGCGCGACAGGCCCGCGCCCCCGGCGTGGATGTCGCTGGCCGAGCGGGTGATGGCATAGCCGTTCAGCTCGGCGTAACCGGTCGGCGCGATATCGGGCAGCATCAGGTTGCGGAGGTCCAACGCCGAGAGCTGGTCCACGAACGCGCGGGAGAAGCCGAGCGAGGTCAGATCGAGCCCGGCGCTGGGCGGCAGATAGTCGTCCACGTACCGCGTGTAGCTGTAGCGCAGATCGAGGGTGAGGCGCGGCCGCAGGGTGACGACGTGGCTCAGGGCCAGGCCGCGGCTTTGACGGTTGCCCCGGACGCCGGCGCCGCCGTTGAAGCGGTACTCGATCTCCTGCGTGCGGTCGCTCCAGGAGGCGCGCGCGTTCAGCCGGTTCCGGCGGTTGAAATGGTGATCGAGCCGCAGCAGGTGGCTCTGGAACCGGTTCACGGCTGGCGACGGGATGACGTAGTTCACCCCCGTGGGCTTGGCGCCGGGGACGTTGGGCAGCGGGTAGTACCGCTCGAGGATGGCGGAGGCGGTGGCGCTGATGCGCGAGGCGGGGATGACGTTGCCCGGAAAGGCGGTCCGGTCGAAGCGATTGGCGACGGTGGAGGGGCGGGTGGTGGCGGGATCGTAGATCTGGTACTGGCTGCCGAAGGCCCGCAGGTCGGAGAAGTCGCCTCCCCGCTGGGCCGCGGTGGGGACGGTGTAGGCGAGGTTGCCGTAGCGGTAGGGCTGCTTGGCGCCGATGCCTTCGCAGGCGTACATCCAGTAGGTGTGGCCGCGCAGCCGCCAGAGGGGCACGGGGCCGCTGGCGTAGGCGCTCCAGCGGTTCTCGCGGAAGTTGTCCTTGCCGGTGCTCGCCTTGTTGGAGAAGAACGAGTTGGCGTTGGCGACGGGGTTCTCCAGCCCGTAGATCAACTGGCCGTGCAGCTTGCTGCCGCCGGACCGCAGACCGATGCTGACGGCGGCGCCCAGCGAGAAACCGTTCTGGGCGTTGAAGGTCGAGGTGTTTACGCGGACCTCCGCCACCGCCGCCGAGGGGGGCACGAAGGCGACATTGCCGGTGATGCCGCCGGTGTTGACGGCTCCGTCGAGAGTGAAGCGGTGCGTGCCGGGCGCGGCGCCGTGGATGGAGAAACCGGACAGGTTCTCGTTCTCGTAGTTCCTCCCGGTACCGCCTTCGGAGAGGTTGACCACGCCCGGCGCCAGCGGCGCCAGGTGCATGGGGCTGCCGCCGGGAAGGGGAAGCTCGACCAGTTTCTCGGGCGCGATCAGGATGCGCGAGGCGGAACCGGAGGTGGCCAGCAGCGGCGCCTCCGCCACGACGCGAACCGAATCCCTGGCCGGGATGACTTCGAGCCGCGAGTCGATGCGGGTCCGTTCTCCGGCGGCGACGGTGACGCGGCGGTGGGCCAGCGGGCGGAATCCCGTCATCTCGATGTGCAGCGTGTAGAGGCCGGGCGGAAGGTCCTGTAGCAGGTACTCGCCGGTGAGACCGCTGAGGGCCGTGGTCACCTGGTTCGAAGCCAGGTGGACAGCGCGGACCCTGGCGTTGACGATGACCGAGCCGCTCGGGTCCTTGACCGAGCCCAGGATCTCGCCACTGGTCTCCTGGGCGGCCAGAGGGCTGGCAAAGAGCACGGCCAGGAGGGCAATCCAACGCACTCCGGCGGCCGGCATCGCAGATCAGGATATCCGACATGCCGCGGCATGACAAGCAGTTCGAGTACTGGTCCCCGCACAGCGGATTCTTCCGGGCGATCGGATTCGATTATGATGATGTTCGAGAGTGCGGTTCGGATCTGTATGCCTGCTGCTGGCGCCGGTAGCGGCCTTCGCGGCCGCCGGCCAGAGGCCTGTGGCGCCGTTTGAATCCGCCGCCGCCCCGGCCGCGCGCAACAAGATCGACGAGTTGGTCTTCGCGGGCCTGAAGCGGGCCGGCATCCCGCCGGCGGCGCCGTGTTCCGACGAAGTCTTTCTGCGCCGGGCCTATCTCGACGTCATCGGAACGCTGCCCACCCTCGACGAGGCGTCGCGGTTCCTGGCCGATACAGATCCCGGCAAGCGGGCGGCGCTGATCGAGCTTTTGCTGGCGCGGCCCGAATACGTGGACTACTGGACGATGAAGTGGGGGGACCTGCTGCGGGTGAAGTCGGAGTTCCCCATCAACCTGTGGCCCAACGCGGTGCAGCTTTATCACCAATGGATCCGCGGGGCGGTGGCGACCAATCTCCCCTACGACCAGTTCGCCCGGCGGCTGCTCACCGCCAACGGCAGCAACTTCCGGGAGCCGGAGGTGAACTTCTATCGCGCCGTGCCGAGCAAGGAGCCGCGGACGATCGCGCGCATCGTGGCGCTGACCTTCCTGGGCGAACGCGCCGAGAAGTGGCCGCCGGCGCGGCTGGACGGCATGGCGGCGTTCTTCTCGCGCATCGGATACAAGGCCACCCAGGAGTGGAAGGAAGAGATCGTCTATTTCGACCGGGAGAACGACGCGGGGAAGCCGGCGGCGGCGGTCTTCCCCGACGGTAAGACGATTCGCCTGGTCCCGGACGAGGACCCGCGCGCGCGTTTCGCCGAGTGGCTGCTGGCGCCGGGGAACCCGTGGTTCGCGCGCAACATCGTCAACCGCGCCTGGTACTGGCTGGTGGGGCGCGGGATCGTGCACGAGCCGGATGACATCCGCCCGGACAATCCGCCCTCGAACCCCGAACTGCTGGCCTACCTGGAGAAGGAGCTGGTTGCGTCGCGCTACGACCTGAAACACGTGTTCCGGTTGATTCTGAATTCGCAGGTCTACCAGCTTTCCTCCATCCCGGCGGCGCGCAGCGCGGAGGCGGCGGCGCAGTTCGCGTACTATCCGCTGCGCCGGCTGGACGCGGAGGTGCTGAGCGACGCTTTGCGCCAGATCACCGGCTTCGGAGAGGCGTATTCCAGCCCCATTCCGGAGCCGTTCACCTTCCTCCCCGATGAGCAGCGGGCCATCGCCATTGCGGATGGGAGCATCGGCAGCGCGTTTCTGGAGATGTTCGGCCGCCCGCCGCGCGACTCCGGCCTGGCGTCGGAGCGCAATCTCGCCGTGACTCCCGAGCAGCGGCTGCACATGCTGAACTCGAGTCACGTGCAGATCAAGATTCAGCAGAGCGCCCGGCTGCGGTCGTTGCTGCGGCCCGCCGCGCGGCCGCGGGATCCGGTCGACCGCGTGTATCTGACGGTTCTCTCGCGATACCCGACCGAGCAGGAGTTGAAGATCGTGGGCGCGTACTTCCAGTCCGTCCCCGGCAACAAGTGGCCCGCGGTGGTGGACCTGGCCTGGGCACTGATCAACAGTGTCGAATTCCTGTACCGGCACTGAGAGAAGGAAAATGCCATGAACAGCGAACAACTGCCGCGGACATCCCGGCGCGAGGTGTTGCGCGCCGCGGCCGGCGCGGGCCTGGCGGCCCTGCCGGTGCGGGCGGCCGCGCGGCCGGCGAAAGCCAAATCCGTCATCCAAATCTGGATGTGGGGCGGCCCTTCGCAACTGGACACATTCGACCCGAAACCGGCGGCGGGCTACGATTACTGCGGGCCGTTCGACAAGCCAATCCCGACCAACGCCGACGGCGTCAGGATCAACGAGATGCTGCCCCTGCTGGCCAAGCAGGCCGACAAGTTCTCCATCATCCGCAGCATGACGCACGGCATCAACGCCCACGAGACGGCGGCGTACGCGGTCCAGACCGGGAGAAAGCCCGGTGAGCGGCTGGTGTATCCGTGTGTCGGCGCCGTGGTGTCGCTGTTCAAGGGAGGCGCCAAGCCGGGAGAACTGATCCCGCCCTACATCGTGCTCACCCAGCCACAGGGGCGGTTCTCCGAGAACGGATTTTTGGGGGAGCGCTACCGGCCGTTTGCCACCGGGGGGGACCCCGCGCAGACCCGCTTCGCGGTCGAGGGAATCGTGCAGCAGGGGGTCACCGACAAGCGCCAGCAGGACCGGCGCGAGTTGATGCACCAGCTCAACACCCTGGAGAAGGCCCTGAAGGACGACGAGTGCGTGAAGGCGCTCGCCGAGACCGAGAAGAAGGCTTACGAGCTGATCCTGGGCGACGCCGGCAAGGTGTTCGACCTGGCTCAGGAGAGCGATGAGATGAGGGAGAGGTACGGGCGCAACACCTTCGGGCAATCCTGCCTGGCGGCGCGGCGGCTGGTCGAGCGGGGCGTGCCCTACGTCACCATCAACTCCCAGGGTTGGGACACCCACCGGCAGCATTTCCAGGCCATGCGCCAGAAGCTGCCGCAGATGGACCGCGGTATGGCCACCCTGCTCCAGGACCTGAGCGAGCGCGGTTTGCTCGACTCGACCGTCGTGTGGTGGTCGGGAGAGTTCGGCCGCGCCCCCAAAGTGAGCTGGGAAGCGCCCTGGAACGGCGGCCGCAATCACTGGGGACATTGCTTCTCGGCCGTGGTGGCGGGCGGGGGGTTCAAGGGCGGGCACGTCGTGGGCGCGTCCGACGACAAGGGCGAGTATGTGAAGGACCGGCCCGTATACCCTTGCGACCTGCTCGGCAGCATCTATGAGCTGATGGGGATCGACCCCGACGGCAAGATGCCCAACGCGCAAGGCATCGACGCGCTGGTGACTCCCGCCGCGGCGGATGATGTGCCCAGGGGCGGAAGACTGAAGGAGATTGTGTAGGTCCCCTTTCGACGGAGCGTGCCGTGATTGCACCAGTGAAGCTTGCGATCCTGGGGGCGGGGGCGTTTCTGGCCGCTCTGCCGGCGGCGCGAGCGCAGAATGTGCCTCACCTGGCTTATCTGCTGCCGGCGGGCGGGCAGCAGGGCACTACGGTCGAGGTGAAGGCCGGGGGGCAGTTTCTCCCCAACATCACCGCCGTGTACATTTCCGGCCGGGGTATCGAGGCCACCGCCGGAGAGCACAGCCGGCCGATGAACGCACGGCAGGCGATGGAGTTGCGGGACAAGCTGCGGGAGTTGCAGAAACAGCCGATGGATGCCGCCCTGCGCCAGCAGGTGACCGACATCCAGGTGAAGCTGCAACTGTTCGCGGCGTCGCGGCTTATCAGCCCGGTGCTGGCGGAAACCGTCGCCATCCGGGTGGCCATCGCCGCGGACGCCGAGCCGGGCGCGCACGAGTTGCGCGTGGCCACGCCGCAGGGACTGTCCAATCCGATGGTGTTCCATGTGGGCCGGCTGCCCGAGGTCTGCGAGCAGGAGTCGATCGCCGTCGAGAAGCTGAACCCCGCCGGCACTCAGGTTCGAGTCAGCCAGCCGCCTACCGAGATGAGCATCGCTCTGCCGGTGGTGATCAACGGCCGGATCAAGCCGTATCCGCCGAAAGCCCAGGTTCCGGCGCGGCCCGGCCAACCGTTCACGCCGGGCGAGAAGGACCGGTATCGCTTCCGGGCGCGGCGGGGCGAGAACCTGGTGGCCGCCGCCACCGCGCGCGAGCTGATCCCGTACCTGGCGGACGCCGTTCCGGGCTGGGCGCAGGCCGTTCTGACCCTCTACGACGCCGCGGGCAGACAGGTCGCCTACAACGACGATTTCCGTTTCCACCCCGATCCGGTTCTGCACTGCGTGATTCCGGCCGATGGCGAGTACGTCCTCGAGATCCGGGACGCAATCTACCGCGGCCGCGAGGATTTCGTTTACCGTCTTGCCGTCGGTCAGTTGCCGTTTGTGACGGACATCTTTCCGCTGGGGGCGCGCGCCGGCGCCAAGACCCGATTTGAGCTTTCCGGCTGGAATCTCCCGGTCAACCGGGCTGTCCTCGACACGAAGGCCTCTGCGCCCGTGGTGCGCCCGGCCGCGATCCCCAAGGGCGAAAACATTCTGAACTCGGTGCCCGTCGCCATCGACATCCTGCCGGAACAGATGGAAAAGGAGCGGAACGACACTCCGGCAAAGGCGCAGCGAGTGAAGCTCCCGGTGATCGTCAATGGCCGCATCGGCCAGGCGGGGGATTGGGACGTCTACCGGCTGGATGGCCGGGCGGGGCAGGTGATAGTGGCGGAGGTGAACGCGCGGCGCCTGGGCTCGCCCCTGGATTCCGTGCTGCGGTTGACCGACGCCGCGGGCGGGCAACTGGCCCTTAACGACGACTACACGGACAAAGGGGCGGGCCTGGAAACGCACCACGCGGATTCGCTGCTGAAGGCGACACTTCCACGGAACGGCAAGTACTACCTGTTCGTGGGCGACACCCAGCGGATGGGCGGCCCCGAGTATGCCTACCGCCTGCGAATCGGCCCCCCGCGGCCGGACTTCGAGTTGCGCGTCACCCCGTCGAGCATTAACGGGACCGGCGGCGCGACGATTCCCATCACGGTCCACGCCATCCGCCGGGACGATTTCCCGGGCGAGATCGAGCTGGCGTTGAAGGACCCGCCCAAAGGACTGGTGATGTCCGGGGGCCGGATCCCCGCCGGCCAGGACGAGGTGCGGGTCACCCTCACGCTCCCGCCCCAGCCCCGGCCGCAGCGCGAGCCGCTCAGCCTGAAGATGGAAGGCCGCGCGGTGATTCAGGGACGCGAGGCCGTCCGGACGGCGGTACCGGCGGAGAACATGATGCAGGCTTTCGCCTACTGGCACCTGGTCCCGGCGCACGAGCTGAAGTTGGCCATCCGGCGAGGCGCCACGTTCCGCACCGCGCCCCGAGTCATCAGCGGACAGCCTTTAAGAATCCCCTCCGGCGGCACGGCCCGCATCCAGGTTCAGGTGCCGGCTCCCACCGGCGCGATCGAAGGCTACCGGTACGAGTTGAACGAGCCGCCCGCGGGGATCGAGGTCCGCGAGGTCTCCTCCGTCCCGACGGGAACCGAGATCCTGCTGGGGTGCGATGCCGCCAAGGCCAAGCCGGGGCTCAAGGGCAACCTGATCGTGAGCCTTTCGGCGGAGCGCAAGCCGGCCGCCGGGGCTGCCCGGCCGAATGCGGCCCGGCAGCGCATTCCTATGGGCGCGCTCCCGGCCGTGCCGTTTGAGGTTGTGCCGTAGGCTGGGGCCGAGACGGCCTCAGGAGGCCCGCCTGGCGGCCACGGCATCGGTGATGGCGCGGTACAGCTCGGCCGCGTGCACCGGCTTGGCCACGTAGCCATCCATTCCCGCCTGGAGACACCGCTCGCGATCTCCCACCATGGCGTAGGCGGTCATGGCGACGATGGGCGTGTAGCGGCCGCGCGTCCGCTCCTGCTCCCGGATGGCAATGGTCGCTTCCACGCCATCCATCTCGGGCATCTGGACGTCCATCAGGACGACGTCGTAGGCGTCGCGGGCGGCCGCCTCCAGCGCCTCCCGTCCGTTGGAGACAACCTCCACCCGGTGCCCCACCTGTTCCAGCAGACGAACGGCGAGAGCCTGGTTGACGCGGTTGTCTTCCGCCAGCAGGACCTTCAGCGAGGCCGGGATCCGGACCTCAACCGGGGGCCGGGGAGCGGGGCGGGCGCCGGCCGCCGCCGGCTGGAAACGCACCGTGAACCGGAACGTGCTTCCCCGCCCCGGCTCGCTTTCCACCGCCATCGCGCCGCCCATCATCGCCACCAGCCGGGCCGAGATCGCCAACCCCAGGCCCGTCCCTCCGTATTTGCGCGTGGTGCTGGAATCGGCCTGCCGGAACGGTTCGAAGATCAGGGACTGCTTCTCCCGCGGGATGCCGATGCCGGTATCGCGAACGGAGAACTCCAGCTCGATCTCGGGCTCCAGCGACACCGTCTTCACCAGAACATCGACGCGCCCCCGGTCGGTGAACTTCACGGCGTTGGCGACCAGATTCACCAGCACCTGCTGGAGGCGCGTCGCGTCGCCGTGCACGGTCCCCGGGACGCCGGGCGCGATATCGACTCCAAACTCCAGTCCCTTCTGTTCGGCGCGAGCCGCCAGGGAACGCACCGCCTGGCCGACCACCAGCGGGAGGTCGAAATCCACCGGATCCAGATCCATCCGCCCGGCGTCGATCTTGGAGAAGTCGAGCACGTCGTTCAGCAGCGCCAGCAGGGAATCGGCCGAGCTTTTGGCCATCTCCAGGTACTCCCGCTGCCGGGGATCGAGATCGGTTTCCAGGGTCAGCGAGGTCATGCCGAGGATGCCGTTCATCGGGGTGCGGATCTCGTGGCTGATGGTGGCCACGAACTCGCTCTTGGTCCGGTT
>CAYOTD010000126.1:0-10146 GCA_964406685.1 uncultured Solibacteraceae bacterium
CAGCATCGTCTCGGGCCGCGTGGTGGCGACGATGAGGGATTCGTTCGTGCCCTTGACCGGATAGCGCAGGTGCCACAGGTTGCCCTGCGTGGCCTCGTGGTCGACTTCCAGATCCGACAGCGCGGTGTGGCAGCGCGGGCACCAGTTCACCATGTACTCGCCGCGGTAAACCAGCCCCTTGCGGTACAGGCGGACAAAAACCTCGCGCACCGCGCGCGACAGGCCGGCGTCGAGGGTGAAGCGCTCGCGGCTCCAGTCGCAGCTTACGCCCACCCGCTGCATCTGCTCCTTGATGCGGCCGCCGTACTGGTGCTTCCACTCCCAGACGCGCTTTTCGAACTCCGCCCGCCCCAGGTCCCGCCGGTTCAGGCCCTGCTTGGCCAGTTCGCGCTCCACCACCATTTGGGTGGCGATGCCGGCATGATCGGTGCCCGGCAACCACAGCGTGTTGTCGCCGCACATCCGCCGCCAGCGGATGATGGCGTCGATCTCGGTGTGCTCCAGCATGTGCCCCAGGTGGAGCGAGCCGGTGACGTTGGGCGGCGGAATGACGAGGGAGAACACTCGTCCCCCGGCCTTCGGATCGGCGCGAAAAACGCCGGACGTAATCCACCACTCCGCCCAGCGCGGCTCGAACCGCCGGGGCTCATACACTTTGTCAATCTGCATCGGAAGGCCCATTTTACCATGGGCTTGCGGAAGAACCTGTTACCCGCGTGCAAGTGGTAGAATCGCCCTGGAAGCTATTCTTGGCCGGTGCTGGGCCTGGTCTTCAAAACCAGCGTGCGGTCTTTGCGGCCGCGGGTGGGTTCGACTCCCACTAGCTTCCGCCAACCCTACAGCAGCTTGCTGACGCCCGGGGTGTAGCAGACCGGGTAGACGCCGTCCGGGCCCGGCCGCGTAGGCGGCTCCATGTCCGCCCGGACATCCTCGGGCTTGGGCGCAAAGTAGAAATCGGAGGCCGAAATCTGCTCCCAGGTGACCTCCTTGCCGGTGTAGCAACTGATCTGGCCCATGATCCCGAGCAGCGTGCTCTGCGCCATGTAGTCGGCGCCGCTCAGCGGCGTGCCGGAGCGGATCGCCTTGAAGAACTCGTCGTGCTCGATCTGGTACGGATTCGTGTGCACGGCCGAGTACATCTTCGGCCCGGTGTACTGCCAGGGGTTCTCTCCCTCGATGCGCCCCAGCATCGTGAAGCAGCGGCCCTTGGTTCCCACCAACATGCTCGAGGTCTCGTTGTAGCAGTTCGGGATCGTGCGGCAGAACGCGTGCATGCGCACCCCGTTGGCGAATTCGTAAAGCACCGTGTGGTGGTCGAAGACGTTTCCGTAGATCTCTTCGTGGAGCGTCGAACGGCCGCCCAGGCCGATGCACCGCACCGGCGGCCGGCCTTTCATCGCCCAGTTCGCCCGGTCCAGGTTGTGGACCAGCGACTGCAAGATGTCGTCGCCGCTGAGCCAGTGGAAGTGATACTGGTTGCTTCCCTGGTGCTCGACTTCGGTCTGCCCCGGCTTCCGCGGGCGGAGCCGGTACGGGGCGCGGAAGTACCTCTCCTCGATGGCCACGATCTCGCCGATCGCGCCGTCGTGCACCCGCTGGATGGCCTCCCGGTACATCGTCGTGTACCGGCTCTGGAGCCCGGAGAGCACCGACAGGCGCTTGTTCCGCGCGATTTCGCAGGCGGCTTTCACCACCTTGATTCCCGCCGGATCGATGGCGTGGGGCTTCTCGACAAAGACGTGCCTGCCCGCCTGAACCGCCGCCATCATCTGCATCGGGTGGAACTTCGCCGCGTTGGCGATGAGCACCACGTCCGAGCTTTCAATCACCCGCTTGTAGCCCTCGAAGCCGGTGAAGCAGTGGTCGTCGTCCACGGCGACCTGGCCGGGGAACTTCACCTTCAGCGCCGTGCGCGTCTCCTGGATGCGATCCGGCGCCAGGTCGGCCATCGCCACCAGCCGCGCGCCTTTGTCGGCGGTGAGAGCCTGCCCGCCGGCCTCGGCGTTGCGCGGGCCGCAACCGATCATGCCCACGCGAAGGACGTCACTGCCGGCGGCATAGCCGGCCACGCCGGCCGCCGAAGCCGCCAGAAAACCGCGGCGCGAAGTCGCCCTCGCGCCTTCAGAGAAACCGTTCCGATCCATGCAGCCCAGTGTAGCCCGGGTTGAAGGTGCGGGATCGATTGACTACACTTACCCCAGGAACCCGCCATGGAGAGCCATCTCATCGCGCAGTACTTCGCCAAGGACCAGTTCGCCAACGAAAACGGAATGAGGCTCGCCGAGGTGCGCCCCGGCTACGGCCGCGCCGAGATGACCGTCGCCCCGCGCCACCTCAACGCCCTGGGCATCCTTCAGGGAGGCGCGCTGTTCACCCTGGCCGACCTGGCCTTCGCCGCCGCCTCGAACTCGCACGGCGTCCTGGCGGTCTCCTGCCAGGCCGACATCACCTGCTTCAAAGCGGTCGCCTTCGGGCGCCTGACCGCCGAAGCGGAAGAGATCTCCCGCACGCATAAGCTCTCCACGTGCCTGGTTCGCGTCACGCAGGAAGACGGAGCCCTGGTGGCCCTGTTCAAGGGTGTCGCCTACATCAAGGGATCGCCGCTGACGCCGTGACGCCCGTGGATACCCAACTGCTGGACCACTCCATCGAAGCCCTGCGCCGCACCAAGGACGACTGGGCGCGACTCCCGGCGGCGCGGAAAGCGGACTGCCTCGACGGCATCCTGCGGCGCTACCGCGGCGTCGCCGCCCTCCAGGTGCAGCTCTGCAATCGCGCCAAAGGGATCGAAGAGGGCACGCCGCGCTCGGGCGAAGAGTGGGCGCAGCCCTATCTGGCCGTGCGGCTCCTCCGCCTGCTGCGCGATTCCCTCCGCCAGGTCGCCGCCCGCGGCCGCGTAACGCTGCCGCGCGGCGCGCTGCGCACGCGCCGCAACGGTCAACTGGCCGCGCGCGTATTTCCCTTGAGCGCCTTCGACCGCATGCTGTTCCCCGGCTTCCGCGCCGAAGTCTGGATGCAGCCCGGGGTCACAGAGATCGGCCTCGCCGAACGCGCGGCCACCGGCAAGGTGGCCCTGGTTCTGGGCGCCGGAAACGTAGCCGGCGCCGGGTTCTCGGATCTTGTGCACAAGCTCTTCGTCGAAAACCAGGTCTGCCTGTTCAAGCACAACCCTGTGACAGACTATCTGGGCCCCATCCTCGACGAAGCGTTCGCGGACCTGATCCGCGACGGCTATGTTCGCATGGCCTCTGGCGGAGCGGACGCCGGCGACTACCTGTGCCGCCACCCCGGCATCGACGAGATCCATCTCACCGGCAGCGACCGCACCTACGAGGCGATGGTCTTCGGCGGCGGAGACGAGGGCCGCCGGCGCAAAGCGGAGAACCGCCCGCTGCTGACCAAACGCTTCACCTGCGAGCTTGGCAACGCCAGTCCGCTGATCGTCGTGCCCGGCCCCTGGAACGATGCCGACATCCGCTTCCACGCCGCCAACATCGCCACGCAGATGGTGGTCAACTGCGGTTTCAACTGCCTCTCCTCCCGCGTGCTCGTGCTCCCGCGGGACTGGCCGCGGTCCACGGACCTGATGAACGCGCTCCGCGCGGTCCTGGCCGCCACGCCGCAGCGCACGGCCTACTACCCCGGCGCCGAAGAACGCTACGACGCTGTCGTCGCCGCCAATCCCACAACAGAGCCCATCGGCCCCCGCTCCCCCGGCGTGCTTCCCTATACGCTGGTGCCCGGCATCGACCCGGCCGCGAGCGACAACCCCTGCTTCGCCTCCGAGTGCTTCCTGCCGCTGCTGGCGCAAACCTCGCTTCCCGGCGCGAGCGCGGAACAGTTCCTGGAGAACGCCGTCGCCTTCTGCAATCGGACCCTGTGGGGGACGCTGAGCGCCTCGATCCTGGTTCACCCCTCGACGCGGAAACGCCTCGGCGGCGCCCTGGAGCAGGCCATCGAAGCGCTGCGCTACGGCACGGTGGCGGTGAACCAGTGGACGGCGCTGGGCTACATGTGGTGCTCGCCCGCCTGGGGCGCCTGGCCCGGCCACACTCCCTCCGATATCCAGAGCGGCATCGGCGCGGTCCACAACACGTTTCTGTTCGACAGGCCGGAGAAGAGCGTGATCCACGGCCCCTTCCGCCTCTGGCCCACTCCGGCCTGGTTCATCACGAACCGCGGGACGCACCGGATCCTTCCCCGCTTGTTCGATCTGGAATGCAATCCCGGCCTGCGTAAGGCCCTTGGCGTTGCCGTCCGCGCCCTGGCGGGATGAGCGGTTGATCTCGTAAGTTGCGGAAAGCAAGCCTCCTGCGCGCTCTTGAGAGGGGGCGGGCGGCCGATAAGAACTTCAGATGTCAAAACCCGTAGAGCTGTGTCTCGTCTTTACGGCGGCGACGATGTTGGCTTCTGGGCAGGCCGCGAGCAGTGAAGCCAAGGATCTGAACGCTCTGCCCTTTGAACAACTGCTGGACCTGCGCGTCCAGACCGCCACCCTGCGCAAGCAGTCGCTCCAGGACGCCCCGGCCAGCGTCACCGTGGTGACGGCCGAAGACATACGCCGCTACGGATACCGCACGATGGCGGACGTGCTTTCCAACGTCCGCGGTTTCTACATTTCTTCCGACGGCCCGTACCACTATGCCGGAGCCAGGGGCTTCTCCCTGCTGGGGGACTACAACACCCGGTTCCTGGTCCTGATCAACGGCCACCATCTCACCGACAACGTCTACAGCGCGATGTACTACCTCGACCGGGACTTCCCGCTGGACCTCGACCTGGTGCAGCAGATCGAGATCGTCCGCGGTCCGACCTCCGCGCTGTACGGAAGCAACGGCCTGTTCGCCACCATCAACATCATCACCAGGACCCCCACCAGCGCCGACCGCGGGCGGGTGAGCGTCGAGACCGGCTCGTTTGGAGAAGCGAAGGTGACTATGTCGTCGTCCTTCGCCCCCGGAGGCGGCGCCAGGGCGCTGGTGTCCGGCTCGGTTCTTCACTCCGGCGGCCGTGCGGTCGACTTCCCGGAACTGGCGGAAGCTGGGATGCCCAGCCGGACCAAGGTCGGCAAGGAAGCCGGCTATCACTTCTTCGCCGACCTGGTCTGGAAGAACTGGAACGTCACGGCGCTGTTCGGCCAGCACCGGGCGACTGTTCCCACCGGATGGTACAAAACCTCGTTCGGGGACACCGGCACTTCGGATCTGGAGGCGCGGAACTTCGTGGAGGCCGCCTGGAACCGCCCGGTGGGCCAGAACGGAGCCCTCCGCTGGCGGACCTACTACGACCGATACCGCTACGACGGGGTCTATGCCTATGAATCCGGTACCCGGAACTACGACGGAGCCCTCGGCGATTGGATCGGCAGCCAGCTCGTCTATCATCACGACACGCGCGGGTTCGGGGCCCTCACCCTCGGCGGCGAAGTCAACGTGGACTTGCGCAATGTACAGTACAACTTCGACATCCGGGAGTCGGAGGACGGCTTCCAGCGAAACGACGTCTTCCGCCGGAGCCAGCCGCGCACCGGCTACGGCGTCTTCGCGCAGCAGGAACTCCGGCTTTCGCCCGGCTGGACGGCCTATCTCGGCGGCCGCATCGACGACACCACCGCCGACAACCTGTTCTTCTCGCCCCGCGCCGCTTTGATCCATAAGCGCGCCACCAGCGTGTACAAGCTGATGTACGGCCGGGCGTTCCGCAATCCGTCCACCTTCGAGCGGTACTGGGAGCCGAACCCGGAATTGGTGGCGGAGCGGATTCATACCTTCGAGTTCACCCGGGAGCAGATGCTGCGCCAGCGCGCCAACCTGATCACCACGGTGTATCACTACCGTCTGGGCGATCTGGTGGTGGGAGTGCCGGTCCGGGAGGACGCTCTTCAATACCGGAACGCATCCCGGGCCACCGCGACCGGCTTCGAGCTGGAGCTGAACGGCCAGCCGGCGAACTGGTTGGAAGCCGCCGCCAGTCTCTCCCTTCAGCGGACCCGCGGGATCGATTCGGAACAACGGTTGGAGAACTCGCCGGCCCGGCTGGCGCGCTTTCGGGCGTCGGTGCCGCTGGCGCGCCGGCGGCTGATGCTGGGCGGCGCGGTGCGCTACCTCGGCTCCCGCCTGGGTGTCGAGGGCGCGCACGTCCCGGCGGCGGTACTGGCGGATTTGACCCTGACCACGTCGAACCTGCACCCGCGCCTGGAGTTTCAATTCGGCATTCGCAACCTGATGGACAGGAAGTACTCGGACCCGCTGAGCGCCGAGCACGCCACGCGCCTGATACCCGGCGCCGGCCGCTCCATGTACGTAAGGCTCACGTGGCGTCATGAGTGATGCAGTCCCAGCCGTGTACCGTTCCCTCCTTCTGCGGGCGGCGGCGGTGTGTGTGCTGGCGCTGGCGCCGGCCGGCCCGCCCGCGCTCGGGGCAGCGGCCTCGGCCGAGCCGCCGCCCAGCGAGATGCAGGTCAAGGCCGCTTTTGTCCTGAACTTCATCCGTCTGGTGAACTGGGCGGGGATCCCAGGAGACGAAGGCAATCCGGAACTCCCCGTGTGCGCTTTGGCCAACAGCGATTTCGCCGACGCCGTGCGGCAGTCCGCATCCGGCAGGATGATCGGCAGCCGTTCGATCTCGTTCCGGCTCAGCGCCAATCCCGATCCGGCGCATTGCCGCGTTCTGCTGGTGGATGCGGCGCAATACCCAACCGCGCGGCAGGCTCTGGCCGCGATCCAGGATGCCCCCGTGCTCACCATCGGAAACGGTCCGGGGTTTCTTCGCATCGGCGGCATGCTCGAGCTGAACGTGCGCGACCGGCAGGTTCAGTTCGACGCCGGCCTGGAGCCGATCCGGCGCGCCCGCCTGGACGTGAGCGCGAGGCTGCTCCAGTTGTCCCGCAATCTCAGGAAAGGTCCCCATGGCGCCTTCTAGGGGAATCCCCGGTCTCAGCAGCCGCTCCTTGCGGCGCCAGCTCACCACCCTCGCGCTGATGACCGCCGCCATCGCCGTCGGATTCACGGCGACCGGGCTGATTGTCTATGAGGTGGTCTGGTTCCAGGGGCAGCTCTCCGACCGCATGGCTTCCATCGGCGACATCCTGGGCAGCAACATCGCGGCCGCGCTGGCCTTCGAGAACCGCACCGACGTGGTGCAGAGCCTGTCCGGGCTCGCCAGCGACCGTTCGGTGGTCCGGGCCGAAGTCTTCAACCAACGCAAGCAGTTTGTCGCCGGCTACACCCGGAAGGGGGACAAGAACGAGAGCCCGCCGGCCAATCTCGATCAGGCCCGGCAGCGCGCTACCGGCCTCTCCGTGTTCCGGCCTATCCGCCTCGACCGCGAAGTGGTCGGATACATCGGCGTCGAATCCGACCTGTCGCCGCTGTACGCCCGGGCGCTCTACTACTCCTCCATTACCCTTCTGCTGGCCCTGGCCTCCCTCGCCGTCGGTTACGTGGCCTCGCGCCGCATCCAGACCGTCGTCTCCGGCCCGCTGCTCCGCCTGGAGGCGGCGGCCCGGCACGTCTCCGCGCACCGCGACTACTCGCTGCGCGTCTCCGGCGGCGCCGGCGACGAGGTGGGCGCGTTGATCAGCGCCTTCAACGCCATGCTCCAGGAGATCCAGAGCCGCGACCGCCGCCTTTCGGAATGGGCCGAACAGCTCGAGGCCCAGGTCCAGGCGCGCACCCAGGCCCTGGTGGAAGCGAACGCCCGTCTCTCGGAAGCCAAAGAGAAGGCGGAGGAGGCGGCCCGGGCCAAGGGCGAGTTCCTGGCCACCATGAGCCACGAGATCCGCACGCCCATGAACGGCGTTATCGGAATGACCGGGCTGCTGCTGGACACCGACCTCACTCCCCAGCAGCGGGAATGGATGGAGACCGTGCGCGCTTCCGGAGAGGCCCTCCTGGGCGTCATCAACGACATCCTCGATTTCTCACGGGCCGAAGCCGGGCGGGTGGATCTGGAGACCATCCGGTTCTCGCCCGAAGCCACCATCGAGGAGGTCATCGATCTGATCCGCGAGCGCGCCCGGCGCAAAGGGCTGCGCCTCGACTTCTACGCCACCGCCGAAGTCCCGCTTCTCGTCGGCGGCGACCCGGGACGGTTGCGGCAGGTGTTGCTGAACCTGCTCAGCAACGCGGTGAAATTCACCGAGCGCGGAGAGGTCCGGGTGAAGGCGGATCTGGTGCGCTCCGGCGGCCAGACGGCCGTTGTGCGGATCGAGGTGGCCGACACCGGAATCGGGATTTCGGAAGAGGTGCGGGAGTCCATCTTCGAGCCGTTCACCCAGGCCAACTCTTCCACCACGCGCCGCTTCGGCGGCACAGGCCTCGGTCTGGCGATCTGCCGGCGCCTGGTGCAAGCGATGGGAGGCGAGATCGGCGTCGACAGCCGGCCCGGCCACGGTTCGACCTTCTGGTTCTCGATTCCGTTCACCCTGTATCCCGCGAGCGATCCGGAACCGGCGCCCCTGGCCGGCACGCGCGCCCTGATCGTGGGTGGCAGCGACCCGAGCCGGGACTTCCTCCGCCGCCAGCTCGAACGCGCGGGCATGGCGATCGAGACGGCCGTGGATGCGCCCGCCGCCCTGGCCTGCGCGCGCGCCGCCGCCGGCCGCAACCACGGATTCGACGTGGTTCTGGTGGACGCCGGATCGCCCGAAGCCGGTCCGCTGAAACTGACGGCGGCGCTGCGCGCCAGCCGCCATCTGGCGGACGCGTATTTCGTTCTGCTCACCCCGGACGCCGTTCCCTCGGCGGAGGAATTGCAGCGGGCCGGCATCGCGGTCTGTATGTGGAAGCCGCCGATCCGGGCGCAGTTGATCGGCGCGCTCGAGAGGATTCTCAGGACCACCGCCGGCTCCAGGCTGGAAGCTCCCGCCGTGGCGCGCCAGCCAGACGCCAAGCGCCCGCTGTCCATCCTGGTGGCCGAAGACAACCTTGTCAACCAGAAGGTGGTCCAGTCCCTGCTCAAGCAACTCGGCTACCGGTCCGATTCGGTGGCCAACGGGATCGAGGTGGTGCAGGCGGCGCGCATGATCCCCTACGACGTCATCTTGATGGACTGCCACATGCCGGAGATGGACGGTTACGAGGCGGCCCGGCAGATCCGGGCGATGGAGGGCGGCGGACGGCGAGCCCGGATCATCGCTCTCACCGCCAACGCCCTCGCCGGCGACCGGGAGAAGTGCCTGGCCGCGGGCATGGACGACTACCTGGCGAAGCCGATCCGCCGCGAAGACCTCGAGCAAATCCTCAATCGCGGTGCGGAACGCACCGACCCTTGATCGGCCCGGCCGCGGGCGCGGCTCTCCGCGCGGAAGTGGTAAGAGTAGGTTCATGCGATTTGTTGCCGCTCTTCTGATTCTGCCCGCGATCCTGTGGCCGCAGGCGCCATCGAAGGAGGAGACCCTGCGCGCCATGCGCCGGGCCGCCGATTTCTACCGGCACAAGGTCTCCACCGAAGGCGGCTATCATTACTACTACGCCGCCGACCTGAGCTACGGGCGGTCGGAATCCGCCGAAGGCCCCACGCAGGTCGAAGTGCAGCGGGAAGCCACGCCCATCGTCGCCCTCGCCTATCTCGACGCGTTTGAGATGACCGGCGACCGCGCCTTTCTCCACTACGCGCGCGCCGCCGCGCGCGCCCTGGTTCAAGGACAGCTTTGCAGCGGCGGCTGGGACTACCTGATCGAGTTCGACCCCGCCAAACGCGGGCAGTACGCCTACCGCGCCGACAACAACTGCGGCGCGGGCAAGCGCGACGTCACCACCCTCGACGACAACGTCACCCAGGCGGCGGTGCGGGTGCTGGCGCGGGTCGACCGGGCGCTGAACTTCTCCGACGCGAAGATCCACGAGGCGGCGCTCTTCGCTCTCGACAAGCTGATCGCCGCGCAGTATCCCATCGGCGCCTGGCCGCAGCGCTTCACTCACCCGCCGGAGGCCGCGAAGTTCCCGGTGAAGCGGGCCAGTTACCCGGAATCGTGGGCCAAGAAGTGGCCGGGGCCGGAGTACCAGAGCCATTACACCTTCAACGACAACTCCACCCTCGACATGATCGACGCGATGCTTCAGGAGGCGCGCATCTACAACGAGCCGCGCTATCGCGCGGCGGCCGACAAGGGCGGGCAGTTCATCCTGATGGCGCAGATGCCCG
>CAYOTD010000127.1:0-557 GCA_964406685.1 uncultured Solibacteraceae bacterium
TACGTGTTCCTGCGCGGCTTCCGGTTGGGGCGGTACATCTACGCCGTGGGCGGGAATGAGAACGCCGCGCTGGCCTCGGGCGTCAAGGTGAAAGCGGTCAAGACGTTCGCTTACACGCTGTGCGGCGCGCTGGCGGGACTGGCGGGCGTGGTGCTCGCCGCTCGCATCACCACGGGGCAGCCCAACGCCGGCATCGGCTACGAACTCGACGCCATCGCCGCGGTGGTCATCGGGGGGGCGAGCCTGTCGGGTGGAGTGGGCGGCATTGGCGGCACCATCCTGGGCGCGCTGCTGATGGGCGTGATCAACAATGGCCTCGACTTGCTGAACGTGTCGTCGTACTATCAGCAGATCGTGAAGGGTCTCATTATCGTCGGCGCCGTCGCATTGGACCGGCGCCAGGAGAGGTAACTCATGAAGAGGATGCTGGCGGTGGCGGTGGTGCTGGCGCTGTGCGGATGCACGCGGGAGCGGGAGAAGCGGATCACCATCGGGGTCTCGCTCCTCAACCTGTCCTCGGAGTTCATCGTGATGCTGAACCGGGCGATGGAAGCCAA
>CAYOTD010000127.1:567-10146 GCA_964406685.1 uncultured Solibacteraceae bacterium
GACGTGCGGCTGATCGTCAACGACGCCCAGCGCAGCGCGGACCGTCAGGTGCAGCAGGTGGAGAGCTTCGTCGCCCAGCGGGTGGACGCCATCGTGCTGAACCCTTGCGAGGTCGAAGCCAGTTCTCCGGCAGTGGACCGCGCCGTGGCGGCGGGCATTCCCATCGTGAACGTGAATTCGGAGACGCGTTCGGCGCCCACGGCCTTTGTCGGCTCGCGCGACGAGGAGTCGGGGCGCATCGCCATGGAGTACCTGGCCCGGCGGCTGAACGGCAAGGGCAACATCGTCATGATGCACGGGTTCATGGGCCAGGCGGCGCAACTCAAGCGCGACAAGGGCGCGCGCGAGGTGCTGGCGAGGAATCCCGGCATCAAGCTGCTGGCCGACCAAACGGCCGACTGGGACCGCGCCAAGGCCATGACGCTGATGGAGAACTGGGTCCAGTCGTACGGGGACAGCATCGGCGCGGTGTTTGCGCAGAACGACGAGATGGCCATGGGGGCGCTGATCGCGCTGGAGCAGGCCAAGCGGAAGGACCGGGTGATCGTGGCCGGGGTCGACGCCATCGCCGACGCGCTCCAGGCGGTCAAAGACGGCCGGCTCGACGCCACCGTGTTCCAGGACGCGCGCGGGCAGGGCGGAGCGGCTATCGAGACGGCGGTCAAGATCGTCCGCAAGCAACCCTACGAGAAACAGCTATACATCCCGTTTCAGTTAGTAACCAGGGATAACATCGGGAAGTACGTGAAGTGATCCCAGTGAGATTCGCTGGCGACCCTCGGCGTCGAAGTTGGCGGGGGCGAGCCAGCGCTCGAAGTCGCGCTTGCGGGCGGGCCATTCCGAATCCAGCATCGAGAACCAGGCGGTATCGCGGTTGCGGCCCTTGATGATCATGTGCTGGCGGAAGATGCCTTCGAAGGTGAACCCCAGGCGCAGGGCGGCGCGGCGCGAGGGTTCGTTGAGCGTGTCGCACTTCCACTCGTAGCGGCGGTAGCCGAGGTCGTCGAAAACGTAGCGCGCCAGCAGGTACATCGCTTCGGTGGCGCCGCGGGTACGCTGGAGGGGAGCCGTGTAGACGATGTTGCCGACCTCGACGACGCGGTGGACCGGCTCGATGCGCATCAGCGCGGCGTGGCCCTGGGCACGGCCGGTGGCGCGGTCGAGGATGGCGTAGAACAGCGGGTCGGCGGAAGCGGCCTTGGCTTCGAGATTGGCCCCGAAAGCGGCGCGGTCCGCGAACGGCCCGTCGCCCATGTAGCGCCAGAGTTCGGCATCGGATGCGCCGGCGGCCCAAAGATCGTCACCGTGCTCAAAGGGATTGAGCGGCGCCAGGCGGACCCAGGTCCCCTCAAGGGCGACCGGCTCTGGGCGGGCTGGAATGGGAATCCTGGGTTGCAACGAGAAGAGCTTAGCGCACGTCATTCAAGTGTGTCCACGTCCGGGACGCGGCGGGCCGGCTGGGTAGCCGTGGTGCTGGCGGCCTGCCTGCACGCGCAGTATCCGATGCCGATGCCGCGAATTCCCATTCCGCGGCGCGGCGGGAAGTCGAAGAAGGCGGAGGATAAGAAGCCCTCCGACAAGAAGCAGACGCAGCCTTACACCGGCAGCGTGCGTTCGCGCGATGCCGGCAAACTCGTCCTCGATGCGGACGACCGGCGCATCATCGAGTTCGCCTGCACGAAGGAGACGAAGTGGCTCCAGAAGGGCGAGGCCATCCAGAGCACGGTGGTGAAGCCGGGCGACGAGGTGACGGTCGAGGCGTGGAAGGACGAGGACGGATTCTTCCACGCGGTCTCGGTGACGCTGCGCAAGCAGGCCGCGCCGGCGCCCGAGCCCGAGCCGCAGGCCGAGGCCAAGATGGAAGAGGCTCCGAGCACGGTGATGGCGCCGCCGCCCGCGGCTCCCGATCCCGACGATCCAGGCCCGCCGGCGTTGCGGCGCGGCAGGCAGGCGGCCCGGGTGGCGCCCACGCCTGCGCCGGCGTCCGCGCCCACCGTTGCTCCCGCGCCTGAATCCGAACCGTCCAAGCAGGACACGTTCCTGGACAAAGTGCGGGAGACGGCGATGGAGTTCACCGAGACGCTGCCCAACTACCTGTGCAAGCAGGTGACGACGCGCTACCAGGGCGAGGGCCGGCCGGTGTCGTGGCGCCCGCTGGACGTGGTGAGCGCGGCGGTGGTCTACGAGGACGGCAAAGAGAGCTATCGCGACGTCCGCATCAACGACAAGCCGGCGAAAAAGGCCTTCGACGAGATCTCCGGCAGCCGTTCGCGTGGCGAGTTCGGCACGACGCTCAAAGACCTGTTCTCGCCGGCCACGGCCGCCATGTTCCGCTTCCGGCGCGATTCGACGGCGGGGGGCGTGCGCGCGGCGGTTTATGATTTCGTGGTCGAGCAGCGCAATTCGCATTGGGAGAACCACGTCGCCGGGCAGTACCTCTACCCCGCGTACAAGGGCTCGGTGTGGGTGGACAAGTCCAACCACCGCGTGCTGCGCATCGAGATGCAGGCGCGCGACATCCCGCAGCAGTTCCCCCTGGATGCCTCCGAGTGGGTGGTGGATTACGAGTACGTGCGCATTGGGCCGAACCGCTACCTGGTGCCGGTCCACGCCGAGAACCTGGCCTGTTTCCGCGGTACGGCGCAGTGCGTGCGCAACGCGACGGATTTTCGCAACTACCGCCGGTTCACCAGCGAGTCGCAGATCATGACGGTGGATTCCGCGGTCACCTTCGACGGTGAGCCCGAGGAACCGAAAAAGAAACCCTGAGCCGCGGGATCAGGTGCCGCCGGCCGAAGCCTTGCGCTGGGCGATGTCGGCCTTCCATTCATCCAGCGACAGCCAGACCTTGGGGCGCTTGGCCAGCGGCAGGAAGGCGCCGCAGACGCTGACCTCGGGGTACTTGGCGCGGTTGGAGATGCGCACCCCCATGATCCCGGTGGGCGGCACGGGGTTCTGGTCGGCCAGCATCTTGTGGCGCTGCTGCCAGGCGGCGTACAGGTTGTCGATCCAGCCCGCCAGGCCCCAGAAGTGCGCGTTCAGGTGCGACACGCACGGGTCGTCCATGTGCGAGTCTTCGGTGTGCATGTTGTTGCGCTTGTCGTGGGCCGTGATGGCGCGGTGCATGCGCGCGTAGACGCCGATGTACTGCTCGGCGACGAAGGCCGGGGCGTAGGCGGCGGTGCCGGCCAGGAAGCCGCCAAGCTGGTTCTCCGTGCCCTCGGCGATCAGGCGGTCGACTTCGGCCTGGACGTTGTGGATGTAGTCGGCGCCCAACTCCTGGACCAGGAACAGCGGCACGGTCTTCCACGCCTTGGTCTGTTCGGGGACGACCTTGTTGGCCGCCAGGTGCTTGAACACTTTCGTCATCTCGCGCAGGTGCACGAGAAACTGCTTGCCGCTGGAGCGGACGTCGGTCACCGGGACGACGCCCGGCATGAGGTGGCGCAGTTCGGCGGATTCCTCCAGTTGGGCGTAGTTCCAATCCCCCTCGTAGGGGAAGGTCTTCTTGACGAGATCGTATAAATCCTGCGGTGTGAGCTTCATGGCGCGTTCCGTGGAAACCGAGAACATGATACTAGATCCGGGGGCGGGGTGGGACCACCGAACCGCTCACGCGCCGGAAGTCTGGGCATTCGCCTTCGGCACCTGCCGACTTCGGCGCAGGCGGTCGCCCAGCATCCGCGAAGCCGCGAAGACGTCCGACACCTCCAGCAACCCGGCCAGCCGGAACCGGCCGATGGAGGCCAGCCCGGCTGCGGCGATGCAGCCGCACTCCGGGCATTCGGGGCGGCCGCCGATCTGGCAAGGCGTCACCACGGTCGACAGATCCGCCGCGACGCAGGTTGTGGCCTGCGCGAAGACACACTCGGCGGGCGAGGCAGGCGGCCGGCGAAGGCCATGCAGAAGCGCCGCCGGCGCATAGACCTTCGGATACAAGCGGGCGAGCGCGGCGATGCGGTCAACCGCCACCAGACGTTCCGGCGCGGAGAGCCGCTCGGGAGGAAACTCCCCTTGCTGCGGAGTGAACAGGCTGAACCAGATCTTGCGCACGCTCGCCTGGGAGGACCAGATGCGCGCAAACTCGTCCAGGTAGTCCGGCCGCACAAGCAGTCCCGGCGTGACGGTGCAGTGAACGATGACCCGGTGGCCGTCCATATGGCTTTGGATGCGATCGTAGGTGGCCGGCGCCCGGCGCGCGTCGTGCTCCGGTTGCAGGCCGTCGACGGAGACGACCAGGTGCAGGTCGGGGAATGCGGCCCACTCGGCGGGAATCGGGCGGACGGCGCTGGTGACCACCTGAACTTCGATTCCCCAGGCATTGAGCAGCGGGATGAGGGTGGTCAGTTCCCGGTAGCGGACCAGAGGCTCTCCGCCCACGAAGGAGACATGCAGGGGACGGAGCCTCCGGACCAGGGCGAGAACCTCCTGCACCAGGGCGTCGCCGCGGCGCTCGGTCAGATCGCGGAGATTGTGCCCATTGTTCAGGTGTCCCGGCTCGTACGCATAGCACCCCGGACACCGAAGCGGACACTCCTTTGTGATCTCGATGGACAGGAAGGGGCGGTATCCCTGTAGGATTCGACCCCAGGCGGGGATGATTGCCGTCATTCGCATGGATGTGTCTTTACCTTGGTTCTTGCACCCCGTCTGCCAAATCTAAACTGCCATGATACATTGGCTGCCATGGGAGTAGCAGACGTGATTCATAAGTGGGGTTTGCAGGCCGCAATCATCGGCGCCACTGCGTTGCCGGCGATGACGGCGCCGCTGTCGGGCGGCGCCGCCGCGCCCGGTGTGAAGGCCTGGGAGCAGAACGTCGCGATCCCGACCTACCTGGCCGGCGCTCCCGAGCCGAACCCGATGTTCTACTTCGGGCGCATGTCGCAGGGCGCCGAGGGGAGGGTCTATCCGTATCCGCTCTACGACACGCTCACCAACAAGAAGGTGGACAAGACGTACAAGATGGTCTACCTGGAGAACGAGTACATCCGGCTGGGCATTCTGCCGGAAATCGGCGGGCGGGTGTTCGAGGGCGTCGACAAGACCAACGGCTACAACTTCTTCTACCGGCAGCACGTCATCAAGCCCGCTCTGATCGGCCTGATCGGCGCGTGGATCTCCGGCGGCGTCGAATGGAACATCCCCCATCACCACCGCTCCAGCACCTTCCTGCCGGTGCAGCACCGCATCGAAGAGAACGCCGACGGCAGCAAGACGGTCTGGGTGGGCGAGCTCGAAATGAGGCACCGGATGCGCTGGGCGGTGGGGTATACACTGCGGCCGGGCAAGGCCTACATGGAGACGCGAATGCGGATTGTGAACCGCACTCCGGTGGTCAACACCATGCTGTGCTTCGCCAACGTGGCGGTGCACGTCAACGAGGACTACCAGGTGATCTTCCCGCCCTCGACGCAGCAAGGCACGCACCACCACAAGCGGGAATTCACCCACTGGCCCATCGCCAGCGGCCGCTACGGCGGCGCGGATTTCACCAAGGGCGTGGACGTGAGCTGGTTCAAGAACCACATCGCCGCGAACTCCATCTTCGCCTGGAACTACGAGGACGATTTCCTGGCGGGCTACGACCACGGCAAGAAGGCCGGGACCATGTCGGTGGCCGATCACAACATCGTCCCGGGCAAGAAGCTGTGGACCTGGGGCAACGGGCCGCGCGGCCGCATGTGGGACCACATTCTCACCGACGAGGACGGCCCCTACATCGAGCTGATGGTGGGCGCCTACTCCGACAACCAGCCCGACTACAGTTGGATCCAGCCCTTCGAGGTGAAGTCGTTCGAGCAGTACTGGTATCCGTTCCGCGACATCGGCGGGGTGAAGAACGCCAACCTGGAAGCGGCGGTGAATCTCGATGTCGATCCGAAGGGAAGCGCCCAGGTGGGGTTCTACACGACTTCGGCGCATCCGGCGGCGGTGGTGACGCTGAAGGCCCGGGACAAGGTCCTGATGCAGGAGACGGTGGCCATCAGCCCGGCCAAGCCCTTCACCAGACAGGTGGCGGTGCCCGCGGGCGTGGACCCGCACGAACTGCGCGCGGCGATCTCGGCCGGCGGGAAGGAACTGGTGTCGTATTCTCCCATTCGGTTGAAGCCGATGGAGACGCTGAAGCCGGTGGAACCGTTCCCCGCGCCCGGCCAGATCAAGACCAACGAAGAGCTGTACCTGACGGGCCTGCGGATCGAGCAGTTTCACAACGCCACTTACGATCCCGAACCGTACTGGGAAGAGGCGCTGCGGCGCGACCCCGGCGATGTGCGCGTGAACACGGCCCTGGGCATCAACTACTTCAAGAAGGCCCGCTTCATGGACGCCGAGCGCCTGTTCCGCAGGGCCCAGGAGCGGCTGACCGACCGCTACACCACCCCCAGAGACGGCGAGGCGACTTACTACCTCGGCCTTACCCTGAAGGCGCAGGGCAAGCTGGATGAGGCGTTCGCGACTCTTTACAAGGCGACCTGGAGCCTTGCCTGGAGGGCCGCCGCCTATTACGGGATCGCCGAGATCGCCGCCGGGCGCGGTGATTGGGAGGCCGCGCTCGATTTCGCCGGCCGGTCGCTGGAAGCCAACGCCCTGAACATTCGCGCATTGAACCTGAAGGCCGCCGTGCTGCGCCATCTCGGCCGGACGAAGGAGGCGGGAGAGGTGCTGGCGCTGGCCCATCGCAAGACCGATCCGCTCGATGTCCGCCTGGCCGCCGAGAAATGGCTGCTGAGCAGAAGTCCGGCAGCGGGGAAGGCCATGGCGGCGGCGATGAACGCGCATCCGGCCACGGCATCGGAGACGGCGGCCGAGTATCTGAATGCGGGACTATGGAAAGACGGGATCGCGGTTCTGTCCCAAGCCGCCGCGGCGGCCCCTGACAAGAACCGGGTTTCGCCCATGGTCTATTACTATCTGGGTTATTTCGCGGAGAAGGCCGGGCAGGAGCCGAAGGCGGCCGAGTACTACCGCCTGGCGGCGAAGATGCCGCCGGATTACGTGTTCCCCTTCGAGTACGAAGCCATCGACGTTCTGAGCCGGGCCATGCGCGCCAACGCGGCCGATGCCCGCGCGCCCTATTATCTTGGCAACCTGCTGTACGACTGGCAGCCGGATGCGGCGCGGCAGGCGTGGGAGAAGTCGGTGGCGCTGGACGGCACATTCCCCATCGCGCATCGCAACCTGGCGGTGGCGTATTCGCATCCGAAGAGCGAGGAAGGGTTGAAGAAGGCCATCGCGGCGCTGGAGCGGGCGGTGTCGCTGGAGCCGAAGCAGCCGATTCACTTTGCAGAACTCGATGAGTTGTACGAATCCGCGGCCGTGGCGCCGGAAAAGCGCCTGGCAATGCTGGAGAAGAACCACTCCGTGGTCGAACGGCGGGACGACGCCCTGGCCCGCGAGGTCGCGCTCAAGGTTTTCGCGGGCAAGTACGACGAAGCCATACGGCTGATGACCGGGCGGCGCTTCAGCGTGTGGGAGGGCGGCACGCTGGACGTGGCGGGCGACTGGACCAATGCCCACCTGCTGCGCGGGCGGCAGCGGCTGGAAGCCGGACAGGCAAAGGAAGCGCTGGCCGATTTCCGGGCGGCGCGGGAGATCCCTTCGAACCTGCCCAGCGAGCGCATGGGCGCAGGGGAGCGCAACCGCGAGACGGCCTACTGGCTGGGATGCGCCCATGAGGCGATGGGCGAGGGGGCCAAGGCGGCGGAACTATGGAAAGAGGCCGCAGCCGAGGGGGCCGGAAGAGGCCGCCGGTTTGGCGGGGGCGAGCCTCCGCCCGGGATCGCGGTCCAGTCCTACTACCGGGCGCTGGCGCTTCAGAAACTCGGAGATAGCGGGAAGGCGAAGGAGTTGTTCCAGGAACTGGTGAGATCCGGCACGCGCTACCGGATGGGGCTGGGCTATCTGGGCCTGGGCGACAGAGCCAGAGCGAAAGCGGAACTTATTCTTACCTTACAGGCCATCCCGGATCACTTAGGCGCAAAGACGCAGTTAAGCCGGCTCAACTAAACCGGAATAGCGTGCGCAGCTCGGGCTCCAAGGCGGGGTTGGAGGCGACGGCGGTCACCCCGGCGGGCGAGATGTAGCGGCCGCCGGCCTCTTCGATGATGATGCGGAGCGGAGCCAGGTCCCAGGCTTCGGCCTTGGCTTCGAACCAGGCGTCGATCTGGCCCGCGGCCAGCATGCAGGCATCCAGCGCGCCGCCGTAGGTGCGCACGGACCACGCCCGGCCGAGGAACTCGACGAGGTCGGCCGCGTAAGGCCGGATCGCCGGGTGGTGCAGCCCATTGGGGCTTACGACGGCCTGGCTCAGCTTGTCGACCGCTGAGACCTGAAGCCGCACCCCGTCGCGCCAGGCGCCGCCGCCGCGGGAGGCCCAATAGGTTTCGCCGAGCATTGGGAAGTGGGCCGCGCCGGCCACCGGCGCGCCGTCCATCTCGAGCGCGACAAGCACGCACCAGAAGCGGTTGCCGCGGACGAAGTCCTTGGTGCCGTCGATGGGATCGATCAGCCAGCGGCGCCCGTTGGGGGAGGCCTTGCGCGAGCCTTCCTCGCCCAGGATGCCGTCATCGGGGAACTCGGTCTCGATCATCTGGCGCAGCAGGCGCTCGTTGTCGCGGTCGGCAATGGTTACCGGAGTGAGATCGGGCTTGGTTTCGGCGGCGATGCCCGAGGCGCGGATCCGGCGGGCGTTCTCGCCGGCCGCGGCGGCCGCGCGCCGGGCGAAGTCGACTTCCTTGACAAAGGTCATGTAACCAATATAGGGCCTCGTTGTACACTGAGCTTTCCGGAGCCATAGATGCCGATCACCCGAAGACAACTCCTCGCTGCCGCGGCAGCCTCCCCGCTGGCCGCGCGCCAGGCGCAGGACACCGAGGCCTTCGCCCGCCTGCGCGGCGCCCGCCAACAAGGGGGCCGGACCTGGTTCTCGCAGGCCGGATTCGGCCTGTTCCTCCACTGGGGCATCTGCACCATCCGCGAGGTCGAACTGGGGTGGGGGTTCTACGGCGATGTGGGCGGCAAGAAGGGCGCCTGGCCGGTGGAGAACTACATCGCGCAGGCCAAGGAGTTCAATCCGAAATCCTACGATCCCGACCTATGGATGGCGGCGGCGGCCAAGGCGGGATTCCGCTACGCCGCCATGACCACGCGCCACCACGACGGCTACTCGTTGTGGCCGAGCGCGTACGGCGACTTCGGCACGAAGCAATACATGGGTGGGCGCGACCTGGTGCGGCCGTTCGTGGAGGCTTGCCGGAAGCACGGGCTCAAGGTCGGGCTGTACTATTCGCCGGGCAACTGGCTTTTCAATCCGCCGGGGTGGCCGTACCTGGGGTATCCGCTTCGTAAGAGCGACTTCCGCTACCGCCGGCCGGAGCGCACGCTCGGCACGCCGCGCTACGCCGACGGCACGCGCGAGGAGTTCCAGAAGTACTTCGAGATTCTCTATGCCTACGTCAAAGGCCAGGTTCACGAACTGCTGACCAGCTACGGCAAGATCGACCTGCTGTGGTGGGACGGCTATGACTGGCCGAAGGTCGACATCCACGGTCCCGAGATGGACGCCTGGGTGCGCAA
>CAYOTD010000128.1:0-1818 GCA_964406685.1 uncultured Solibacteraceae bacterium
GCCGGTTGTAGACCTCCAGCCGGAGCCGCGAGCGCTGCCCCAAACGCTGTTCCAGGCTGACCTCGACGTGCGTGGCGCGTTCGGGCGCCAGCCGCCCCAGGGCGAACATCGAGTAGAACTGGCTCAGCTCGGGGAACTGCGCGTATTGCCCCCATCCAAGGGTGAGCCGCGTCCCCGCCAGCGGGCTCAGCGTGAGGGCGGCAAACGGCGAATAGGCGGAGGCGGCGCTTACGCTGTGGCGGGTCCAGCGCGCTCCCGCGGCCAGATGAACGCGGCCGGACAACATCCCGAGCCCGTGCTGCACGTAGGCCCCGGACCGCACGCCCGTGCCGCGAAACAGATCCAGCCGCCGGATGGCGAAGGGATTGAACTGGTAGCGGTTGGTGTACCCATCCTCGCGCAGGCGGCGCGCGTCGGCGCCGGCCTCCAACGCCCCCGCGTCGCTCCAGGACCAGGAGACGTCCGACCGCCAGATCCACTCGCCGTACCCGTCGTGCGTCAGCGGCAGTTCGTCGCGGCTCCGCGAGATGCCGCGCTCGCGCAGCCAGGCGGCGCGGTTCACCACCAGCAGCCGCCCGCCGGGGGCGTAGCGCCAGGCCAGGTGCGCCAGGGTCGAGCGGAAATCGCTGGTCATGGGCGAGTTCACGCCCAACCGCGCCCGCGCGTCCGTGCGGTCGAGCCCCGACTTTCCGTCCATCACGCTCAGGCTCAGGTTGTGCCTGGGCGTCAGGTCGTAGGTCAGCCGGCCCTGCCCGTCGGTGAAACCAAAGGCGAGAGTCGGGTCGTCCGAGGTGCGGCGGATGATGTATTGCAGGTAACTCTTGCGCACGCTGGCGATCCACGAGCCGCGCCCGCCCTTGCCCAGCGGGCCTTCGGCCAGCAGGCCGGCATTCGACGCGCTGGCGGTGCCGCGGAAGCGCACACGCTGCCGGTCACCTTCGCGCGTCTTGACGTCCAGCACCCCGGCCGTGCGGTCGGCGAAGCGCGCCGGCCAGGCGCCGGCGTGCAGCGCGATCTGGTCGAGCGCGTCGCCGTTCAGTATCGTCATCGATCCGCTGAACTCGCCCTGTACCTGGTGAAACGGGGCGTGCACCAGCAGGTCGTCCACGTAGAGTCCGATGCGGCTGTAATCGGCGGCGCGCACCGAGAACTGGCTGGCGAAGTCGTTGTTGGACGCCACCCCCGGCATGCCCTGCACGGCGCGCAGCGGATCGTCGGCCAGGACGCTGGCCAGGTTCTTGGCCTCCGGCCCTTCCAGTGTCAGCGCCGAAGGACTGGCAGCGCGCTCCATCTCGAACGGCCCGGCCGTAACCTCGACGGAATCCGCCTGCCGCAGCGTGGAGGCGGTGAGAACCACCTCGAACTCCTTGGTCTCTCCCGCCGCCAGCGAGAAGCTCTTCTTCACCAGGTGATAGCCCACCGTGGAAACCAAGAGCGTGTACTCGCCCGCCGCGACACCGGCAATGCGGAACTCGCCGGAGGCGGAGGTCTCCGCGCGGTGGCCCGTGCCGGCCAGTTGCACGGCGACGCGGCCGATGGGCTCGCCGCTGCGGCCGTCGACTACGCGCCCGCGGATCTCTCCTTCAGTCTGTGGAGACAGGCACAACAATAGCCTCAGAGCGAGAGTAACCACAGCCTGCCATTCTACGCCAGCTTGAATGGATCTGATAAAATCCAACCCCAGAGGCAGGTATTCATGAATTCGCGACGATCGTTTGTGGTGGCCGCCGGAGCGGCGGTGTCGAGCGTGATGGCCGGAAAGGCGGCTCCCAGCGACAAGATCCGGGTGGCCGTGCTGGGCGTCAACGGACGCGGCAA
>CAYOTD010000128.1:1828-10117 GCA_964406685.1 uncultured Solibacteraceae bacterium
GCATCATGGCGCAGCCGGACGCCGAAGTGGTTCTGGTGTGCGACCCGGATCAGGAAGTCTCCGCGCGATGCGCGGCGGGCTTCGAGAAGCAGTACGGCAAGAAGCCGTTGATCGAGCAGGACCTGCGCCGGGTCTTCGACCGCAAGGACATTGACGCGGTCACCGTCGCCACGCCCAACCACTGGCACTCGCTGGCGGCCATCTGGGCCTGCCAGGCGGGCAAGGACGTCTATGTCGAGAAGCCCGGCGCCCACAACATTTTCGAAGGACGCAAGCTGGTGGAAGCGGCGCACAAGTACAACCGCATCGTCCAGCACGGTGTGCAACTCCGCAGCTCGGAAGCCATTCAGGAAGCTATCCAGCACCTGCGCAAGGGGACCATCGGCAAGGTCTACATGGCACGCGGCCTGGTCTACCGGTGGCGCCCCTCCATCGGAAAGAAGAGCCCGGAGGCCTGCCCGCCCACCCTCGACTACAACCTGTGGCTGGGGCCCGCGCAGCAGCGCCCCTTCTCGCGCCGCTGGGTGCACTACAACTGGCACTGGCACTGGGATTTCGGCAACGGCGACGTGGGCAACCAGGGCATCCATGAGACCGACCTGTGCCTGTGGGGCCTGGGCGTGAACAAGCTTCCCGACAAGGTCACCTCGATGGGCGGCAAGTTCCTCTTCGACGACGACAAGGAGACGCCCGAAACACAGTGCTCGACCTACCTGTACTCGAAGGAGAACCTGATGGTCGAGTTCGAGGTGCGGCCGTGGGCGACCAACCTCGAAGACGGCGCCGGCGTCGGCAATATCTTCTACGGCTCGGAAGGCTACATGGTGGTGAAGGGCTACGACAGCTACGAGATCTTCCTCGGCCCGAAGCGCCAGAAGGGACCGGCGCGCCGGGCCGGCGGCGATCACTACGCCAACTTCATCAAGGCCGTGCGCAGCCGCAGGACCTCCGACCAGAACGGACCCGTCGAGACGGCGCACCTGGCCTCGGCGCTGGCTCACATGGGCAACATCTCCTACCGGCTGGGCCGCCAGTTGACCTTCGATCCGGTCAAGGAGCGCTTCGTCGGCGACGAGCAGGCCAACGCCATGGTGACGCGCAAGTACCGCGCGCCGTTCGTGGTGCCGGAGAAGGTGTAGGCTCCTACTTCCCGATACAAAACGTCGTGAAGATCCGGTTGAGGATATCGTCGGCGGTGGTGGCGCCGGTGATGGCGTCGATCGGCTGGAGCGCGGCGTAAAGGTCCAGCAGCAGCATCTCGTGAGGGATCTGGTCGAGAACGGCTGTGCGCGCATGCGCCAGCGCCTCCCGGCTCTCTTTTAGCAGTTGCTCGTGGCGCAGGCTGGTGAGGAAGCCGGTCTCCCGCTCGGGGCCGCCGGCGGGCGCCACGGCTTCCAGGATTCGGCGGCGCAGCTCATCGATCCCCTCACCGGTCAGCGCCGATACGACCACCGCCTCGGACGGCAGCGCGGCCACCCGGCCCAGGTCGCACTTGTTGCCCACCAGCAGGCCGCGCCACTCGCGCTCCTCCCCGGCCAGGGGCTGGGAGCAGTCCACCACGAACAGGGTCAGGTCGGCGTCGGTCATCGCCTGGTAGCTGCGCTCGACGCCGAGCGCCTCCACACGGTCACTCGACTCGCGCAACCCGGCCGTGTCGACGAACTTGACCGGGATGCCGCCTACCGCGGCCGTCTCGGAGACCAGGTCGCGGGTCGTGCCGGGGATCTCGGTCACGATGGCGCGGTCCTGTTCAACCAGCCGGTTGAACAGGCTGCTCTTGCCCACGTTGGGCCGGCCGGCGATGGCCACCGTCACGCCGTCATGCACCAGCCGGCCGTAGGCAAAGCTCCTAATCAGTCGCTCCACTCCCTCCTCGACCGGCGCCAGCCGGCGCAGGATCTCTTCGGCGGAGGCGATGTCGACGTCGTTGTCGGCGAAGTCGATGCCGGCCTCCAGCAGCGCGATCAGCTCCAGCAGTTGCTCTTTGACCGGCGCGATGCGGCGCGAGACAGCGCCGTCGACTTGCTGTGCCGCGACGCGCGCCTGGTAAAGCGTGCGAGCTTCGATCAGGTCGCGGACGGCCTCGGCGCGCGGCAGATCGATGCGGCCGTTCAGAAACGCCCGCAGGGTGAACTCACCCGGCTCGGCCAGCCGCGCGCCCGCCTGGCAGGCGCGCTCCAGGCAGTAGCGCAGTACGACGGGCGAACCGTGGCAGCCGATCTCGACCACGTCCTCGGCGGTGTACGAGCGGGGGGCCTGGAAGAAGGTGACGACGACATGATCGACGGCGTGGCCCTCCGGGTCCGGCAACTCGGCAAGCTGCGCCGCCCAACTCTGCCAGCGCGGAGCCCCGCGAAACCGCAGGATACTCTGGGCGACATCCCGCGCCCGGCCGCCCGACAGGCGCACGATCCCCACCCCGCCGCGTCCCGGTGGGGTCGAGATGGCGACGATGGTGTCCGGCGGCCGCATGGAGAAGCGCCGGCGCGGTCAGCGGCGCCGGCCGCGTCTGGAGGGAGCGGAGGCGAACGACTGAGGCGTGGGCGTGGGCATCCCCGCGGGGATGATCACCACCTGCCGGTAGGGTCCCATGCCGATACTCTCGCTGCGCACCGCGGTCTCATTGCGCAACGCCAGGTGGAGGATGCGGCGCTCGCGGCTGGTCATGGGGTTGAAGCGGAACGGCGTGCGCGTGCGCTTGACCTTATCCGCCGCGGTCATGGCCGCCATGCGAAGTTCCTCGATGCGCAACATGCGGTAGTCGTCGGCATCGAAGCAGACCAGCGAGTGGTCCTCCGACGGCATCCGCAGCACTTCCATGGTGAGCTGTTCGAGAGCCAGCAGCAGCTCGGCCTTGTTCTCCAGCAGCAGTTCCACGTCCGGACCCGAGAAGCGAACCACCACTTCGGGGTCTTCGATCTCCGGATGCGGCACGGCGCCGGGCGCAACTTCGAACTTGAGCCGGAAGCCGGCCCGCGCGATGACGTCATTGAGAAACGCGTCGATCCGAGGGCCGATCGACTCCACGGTGTACTTCCGATTGCTTGCCACCGGCTAAGACCTGGGACCCTTCTTCTTCGGAATTGGCTTGGGCAACGCCGGGGGCGCCGTCGCGGCGGCGGCGCGGTTGAACCACCACTGCTGCGCGATACCCACGAGGTTACCGGTCAACCAGTATAACACCAGGCCGCTCGAGACTCCGTAGAACATGAAACCGAACATCAGCGGCATCAGCAGCATGACGCGCTGCTGCGTAGGGTCGGCGCTGGGACTGGGCGTCATCTTCTGAAGGATGAACTGCGACACCATCATGGTGATCGGCAGGATGCGGATGGGAATGGTCTCGGGGCGGGACAGATCGGCCACCCACAACCAGCTTGCGCCGCGCAGCTCGATGACCACCGACAGCACTTTGTAGAACGCGAAGAAGAACGGAATCTGAATCACCATCGGCATGCAGCCGCCCAGCGGGTTCACCCCGTGCTTTTTGTACAGTTCCATCAGCTCCTGGTTCTGTTCGGCCTTCCTCGGGTCGCGCAGGCCCAGGTTCTTGTACCTGGCGTTGATGGCGGCCATCTCGGGCTGGAGTCTCTGCATCTTCTGAGCCGATTTCAGGCTGGTCATCTTGAGCGGCAGCAGCAGGAAGTTGATGATCACCGTCACGATGACGATCGACCAGCCGTAACTGTGCACATAGCGGTCGTTCAGCCAGTTGAGCGAAGAGAACAGCGGCTTGGCGATGAACCAGAACCAGCCGAAATCGACCACCTGCTCCAGCCGGGGATCGATCTTGCGCAGCGTGTCGATGTCCTTGGGGCCGACAAACGCCGAGAAGCGGTTCTCCCCCGCTCCCCCGACGGCGAAACCGACGTGCGCTTCCTCCTTGTTGGTCGCCGTGCTGATTACCTGGTCGTTGAAGGTGCGAAGCTCGACGTGGGCGCCCGAGGCCGGCAGAAACAGCGCCGCGAAGTACTGGTCTTCTCCGCCGGCGAAGGAGAAAGCCCCCCCGCGCGTGACCGGACCGTCCTTGGCCGCCTTGACCTCCGTGGTCTCCAGCTTGTTCGCCACGGGATCGAAGTACACGGTGCGTTGTGCTGTCTCGGGAGTCTCAACGCTGGGGTCGCCGAACCCGCCGCGCCAGGACAGCAGGTGCGGAATCTGGGCCGTGCCCTGCCGGACCTCGGAGGCGACCTCGACCAGGTAGCTTCCCTTCTTGAACCGGAACGACTTCTCGCTGTACACCGCGCCGTCGGAGAACCGGAAGGTCACGCCCAGCCCGTCGGGCGCCGCCTCGGCCGCGTACAGCGCCGCATCCAGATTCACGCCGGGCTTCTGGTTGGGAAAGACCAGCGCAAAGGGGTAGCCGACCTTAGCCGGCGCCGCGGGATTCACCAGGTCGAGTTCCTTGCCGGCGTTGTCCTTGTACTTCTTCAGAATCCAACTCCGCACCAGCGCGCCGCGATTGGTGAAGATCACCCGGAACAGATGGTTGTCGACGACGTAAGTGCCTTCCTTCTGCGCGCCCAGTTGACCCACGGGCGGCGGAGGCGGCGTCTTCGCGGCCTGGGCGGGAGCACCGGCCGGCGGAGCGGGCTTGGCGGCGGGAGCCGCTTTGGGCGCTTGCGCAGGTTGAGTCTGCGGCTTGTAGAAATACGGCGTCAGAAAGAGAATCGCGCCCATCAGGATGAAGGCGATGAGCAGCCTTATCTCCATCGACAGCTCTTTGGGTTCCTTGGGTGTTTCCGGCATCCTCACACCAGTCCTGTCCCGGCCTCAGCGAACCGGGTCGAAGCCTCCCTCGTGGAACGGATGGCATCGCGCCAGGCGCCCCAGGCCGAGCCAGACGCCCTTGAGAACGCCATACTTCTCCACCGCGGCCAGCATGTATTCCGAGCAGGTGGGATAGAAACGGCAAGCGGAAGGGAGCAAGGGAGAGACCCAATACTTATACAGCCGCAGAAGCCGGATGATCAGCCACCGCATCGCTGAAACGTCCTTCCCACTTCGTCCGCGAGCCGCTCGAACGGGGCGTCCAGGACCGCGCGCCGCGGATTGAATACCACGGACCAGCCCTCGGGAAGCGCGCCCAGCCGCAGCCGCACGCACTCCCGCATCCTGCGCTTCAGCCGGTTACGGATGACGGCCTTGCCCAATGCTCGCGGCACGGTGAATCCAACCTTCCCCCCGGCGCCGTCGTCGCGCTTCAGACAGAAGGCGGCGAAGTACGGCCCGGCAATCCGGAATCCTCTCTGGTAGACCCGCCGGAAGTCAGTGGAGCGGAGCAACCGGCGATCTTTCGGGAAAGAGAAGCCTGTCGTCGTGGTTCGAACCCGCTGATCACTTCGCGCCGCGAACGGCGCGCTCGTCGCTCACGGTCAACTTGTGGCGACCCTTGGCCCGGCGGCGCGCCAACACCTCGCGGCCATCCTTGCTGCTCATGCGCTTGCGAAAACCATGTGTCTTGGCGCGCTTGCGATTGTTCGGCTGAAACGTTCGTTTTGGCATTGTCGTTTGCGGCGCGACGAGCCCCGCCCGCGCGCTATCTTGATTGTTCTCTTAGGGGAGAATACCCCGAATACACCAGTATAAGAGGGCGCGAGAAACCCTGTCAAACCGCTTGAAACAGCGCGGGTTGTACGCCGTTACCGAACGGGCGGCGACAGCGCCCACTTCTTCCACAGCGCTTCGTCGGCCAGCAGCTTGATGAAGACTCCGCCCACCACGCTGCGCGCCTGGAAGCCGCGCTGCTTACCTTCCACCGTCCAATACCAGTCGGTCATGGGGACGCGGCTGGGGGATTCGTTGAGGAACTTGTGCACCGGGCGGACGAGCGCCAGAAAGTCGTCCTGGGATTCGGCCATGGTCGCGGTCCACAGGATCCAGTCGAGCTTGGTGTAGGTCTCGCGGCTGTCGAGCGGCAGGCCGAAAGCGTTCTGTTTGGTTTTGTAGAACGCGATCTCCTTCCGCGCGACTTCGGGCGGGAACAGGTTCAGCCCCAGCAGGCGGTCCCAGACCAGGTTGTACTTCTGGCTCCAGGTGCCGGGAGCGTCGAAGGCCAGCCGGTAATGGTCCCCGTCGTTCGCCATTCCCGGCCACTTGGCGGCCATCTCGCGCGCGATCGACTCGTAGCGGGCGGCCTCGGCGTCGTCACCCACCGCCCGCGCCAGTTGCGCGTAGCCCCCGAGGGCGAGAATCGCCTTGATCGACAGGTTGGTGTTGTGCGCCAGGTGGCCGGCAAAGTCGTCGGTGGAAAGCTGGTTCTCCGGGTCCATGCCCTTCTCGCGCAGGTATTCGGCCCAGCGCTTTAACAGCGGCCAGTACTTGCGCGCGTACTCGGCATTGCCTTCGATCCGGGCCAGGGCGGCGGTCAGGATCAGCATGTTGCCGCTCTCTTCCACCGGCATCTGCTGCGCCTCGGTCTTCTCGCCGCCGCCGTAGACCTGGCCGTTGGCGAGCGGGTACTGGCCCAGGTCGTGCGGCGCGTAGGGCCACGGCCAGCGGCCCATGCGCGCGTACTCGAAGATGGGCGTCATCTGCGCCTTCATCAGCTCGGGACTCAGCAGCAGGAAGATCGGCGCGGCGGGATAGAAGACGTCGACCGTGCCGATGCAGCCGTTGGAGAAGTTCTCCTTGGAGAAGTACACCGGGGTGCCGTCGATGTCGGCCGACAGCTTGTGCGCGGCGATGGCCTGCCGGTAGGCGAGCACGGCGATGTCGGCGTACTCGCGCCCGCCGGCGCGCACCAGGTCGGCGGTGAACGCCTCGTCGAAGCGGCGCGAGCGCTCGGCGAGCGCGGTGTAATCGCGCGCTCCGGCGCGCAGCAGGTCCGCAATGGTATCGCCCTTCCGCCGCCACCAGGGACGCAGGTTGCGATGGAAGTACTGGATGGAGAACAGGTCGTCGTAGGCCAGCATCACGTGGCGCGCCACCGGTTGCGCGCCCACCACGCCCAGGTCGAACGCCGCGGCGAGGGCCGGGTGATAGCGTGAGGTCAGAGGGTAGTCCAGCACATCGTCGGCGCCCAGTTTGCCCGAAGCGGCGAACTGCGCCCGCGCGCCCAGGCTGCCGACGAGGGTGGCCGCGCCCGGCTGCGGCGGAACGGCCAGGTAGAGGTAGCCCCAGTCGATTCGCAGGTTGTCGCCCGAGCGGACCAGCATCTGCTGATCGACGGTGCCGGCGCGCAACGCCTCGATCTCTCCCACCCGAAGCCGCGCCAGCGCCACCCGCTGTTCGGCCGTGTTGGTGGCCAGGTAGGCGCTGGCATCCAGGTACAGCTCGACCCGGTGCTGTTTGCCGTCGGTGGCTGCGGCCTCCGCGACCAGGTAAGTCAGCGGGCGCGACAGCACGTCCAGGTCGGCGGCCAGGGCGGGAGTGAGGAAGGTGAACCGCAACCGCACTCCGCCGGCTTCGAAGGTGTAGCGGGTGCGCGTCGGCGTGACTTCGAGACCGGTCTGCGCCATGGCGGGCGGAGCGCCGCGCCATCCGCCCAGGAAGCGGTGAGGCCGCCCGTCGATGCGGACCAGCCCGCCAAGTTGCTGCTCGGTTCCGGTCCAGTGCCGGGTCACCTCGTCGGTCAGCTTGTCGGCCGCAGACCAGATGCTGAAGTACGGATCGTGTGTCACCAGGGGAACGGCCGGCGGCCGCAGCCCGGTCTGGGCGCAGAGCGCGAACGCGCAAAGGGCGATGGAGGACAGTCGAAGCGGGATCATACTGGAACTCCTTCAAATGTACCGAACTCCCCGGCACGCGTGCGGTGCGGCCCGACCCGACTACAATGTCTCCATGATCCTGAGAAGCTGGCTGGCGTTCTGCCTGATCGCCGCGCCGGCGCCCGTGCCGCGCGAGCAGATGCAGGCCCGCGTCCGGGCGGCGATTGAGGCGTTTCCCGGAGCGGTGAGTCTCTACGCCCTGAATCTGGATACGGGGGAGAGCTTCGGCGTCCGTCCGGACGAGCGGGTGCGCACCGCCAGCACCATCAAGCTGCCCATCCTGGCCGCCGCCTTTGCCGCCGTCGCGCAAGGCAAGTTCCGTTGGGAAGACACGGTCGAACTGCGCGCCGAGGACAAGGTTTCCGGCTCCGGCGTATTGAACGAATTCTCCAGCGGCCTCCGCTTCCCGCTCCGCGACCTGGCGCACCTGATGATCGTGGTCAGCGACAACACGGCCACCAACCTGGTGCTCGACCGCCTGACCGCCGACTTCGTCAACGCCGAGATGAACAAACTCGGTCTCACGCAGACCTACGCGCTGCGCAAGGTCCTGGGCGACGGCGGCACGCCCTCCGGACAC
>CAYOTD010000129.1:0-10108 GCA_964406685.1 uncultured Solibacteraceae bacterium
CGGCCGCCGCGCGGAGGCGCGGTTCCTCGTATCCCTCCAGGCCGACGCGGAAGTTGCCGTCGATCGCCAGCCGGCCCTCGGCGGCGGTGATCGATGCCGGCATCGGCATCAGGTCGAAGGATGGTTGCTGCGCGAAGGCGAACGCGCAGAAGACGAGCGCCAGCGGAAGCGGTTTCATAGTCACCTGGCAGTATAGCCCGCTACGGCGCGGGCGCGAGGCCTTCCCAATGCACGGCCCAGTTGCCGTCGTCCGGAAACCCCGGCGCGTGCCGCTTGGGAGCGCCATCCCAGCCGGCGGCCATCAGGGCGAGCGCATAGAGCAAGCCCCCGTTGCCGGGCAGATAGAGCGGCAGGTTGGGGCGCTGGTAGTTGTGGCCGTTGGCCAGATACCGGTTCTTGGGAGCGTCCATGAGCAGCGCATCGATGGCCTTCCCCGGCCGTCCGAGGCGCGCCGCGGTCATGGCGATAAGCGGGTAGTCCCAGCCCCAGGTGCTGGGCCAGTCCCAGTTGGCGAAAACGGAGTCAAGCGTGCGCTCCATCACCGCCGGATCGATCAGCGGTGTGGGCGGCAACATGCCGAGTGCGCCCAGCATCGAGGGGTGATCGGTGCGAATGGTGTACGGCTCCACCGCGATGGCCGCGTACGCGCCGTCGCGGATGGCCGGCTTGGGCAGCCCGCGGAGCACCTCGTCCCAGTTGGGTTCCCGCTTCATGCCCAGTCGGCGGCGCCATTGCTGCGCGGTCTCCAGTCCCCACCACCAGTAGGCCAGCTCGAATGCCGGATTGACCACGCGGGCGCGCATCGATCCGTAGCTTTCCTGCGCGGGAATCAGCGGCGGCCCGAGCGCGCAGCGCCCCGAAGCCTCGTCGCGCGCGTAGCTGGCCATGAACTCGGCCGTGTCGAGCACCAGCCGCTCGTAGCGCTCGATGGTCTGGCGGGCCGGATGCGCGCGCCGCACCAGTTCGGCGTAGAAGATCGGATGCGGCTGCTGCCAGATGAGAAACACGCCGACCGAACTGGGGCTTTCGCGGCCGTCCGGCCCCACCATCTTGGGCCAGCGGACGCCCCGGTAGCCCTGGCGCGCCGCGGGGCCGCGCGCCCGCGGCCGGATCTTCTAAAACCAGCCGAGCGACTTCTCCAGCAGCGCCGTCCGCCCCCACAGCGCGAAATGCGCCGCGTGCCACCAGTGCATTTCCAGGTGCGACTTGCCGTACCAACTATTGGTCGTGAGGCCGGTTTCCTGCGGCGGCGCGCTGCCGGCACACTGGATGGCGGTCAGGTACAGCGAGAGCACCATGCGGCGCTCGATCTCCCGCGCGCGCTGGTCCTTGCTCGCGGCCAGATCGATCGCGCCACCCGACTGCCAGAACTGGCGCCAGTGCGTCCCGGCCGCGCGGCGGGTGGCTACGAAATCCGGAAGGGCGGCCTTGATGGGCCGGTCCGAGAACTCGATGACCAGTTCCAACGTCTCCCCACCCCGGCACTCGAAGCGGTGCGGTCCGACGCCGGCGATCTGGGTCCCCGCCGCGCCGCGCACGACCACGTAGTACACGGTGTCGTCGATGCGGCGTTCGAGCGTCGCCCCGCCGGCGCCGATCTCGGCGCGCGTGGTGTGGCGGTCCGGCTGATTCCAGTCGGAGGTCGCCGCCCAGTCCGCCGCCGGATACGGAAATGTGATGAGGACGCCCAGCCGGCCCTCGACCCGCACGGCGATCAGGTCGCGTTCCGGATGGCAAACAGTGACGACGCGCACCGGCCGGCCCGCAACGGTGAAGCGGCTTTCCAGCGCGCCGCGCCACAGGTCGAGAGTCTGCTCGCATGGCGCGAGGTCGCCGATGCCGATGCCCTCGGGCAGGATCAGTCCGATGCGGCCCAGGTCGAGCCGGTGCGGGTTGGCGCGCAGCCACTCGGTGGCCTTGCGGGCACGGTCTGTCGAGCGCGGACCGGCCTGCTCGGGGTAGCAGACCTGCCGCCCCTGCGCTTCATAACAGACCATGACGTCTTCCAGCCGGTATCCCTCAGGGTTGGGCGCGCCGTGCCAACCCCATTGCGATTGCGTCGCCAGCGGCATCGCTTTCGCATGGAATTCGGGGAAGGTCTGAAGGCCGGTCACATCCGCCGTGAAAGCGAACTCGCCGTTGCCCACCGACAGCGGCGTCAGCGGGTCGGGCTTACGCAACACCGGGTTGTGACGGCGGATGAGCGCCTCGCGGTCGATGGATGCGGGCCGGGCAGCGCCCGCCAGGGCGGCGCCCAGAATGGCGCTTCTGCGGCTCAACATGCCGCTACTATATCATCGAAGATCGTGCGCCAAGCTCCGCGAATTCTGGCGGTTCTGCTGCTGGGTTTCCTGTTCGCGGCCAACGTGTATCGCGCGCGCACGCAGTCTTTCACCGCCGACGAAGCGCTCACTTACAACAACTTCGTCTCGGGATCCTGGCGCGCGGTGTGGGTCGACTACGACGCCAACAACCACGTGCTCAACACGCTGCTGGCCCGGTTCTCGGTGGCGGTGTTCGGCGTGTCGGAGTTCACCTTGCGCCTGCCCAGTCTGGCCGGCGGCGCGCTGTTCCTGGCCGCGTGCCTTCTGCTGTGCCGCCGGTTGTTCGGCGACGGTCCGGTGCTGATTATCTCACTGGCCACGTTGACCCTGAATCCGTTCGTGCTCGACTTTCTCTCGGCGGCGCGCGGTTACGGCCTGGCGCTCGGGCTGTTTCTCTGGGCGATCGAGTTGCTGCTGCGGACGTTTGAACACGGGCCGTCGCTTTCGCTGACAATGGCAGCACTGGCCCTGGCGCTATCCGTGGCGGCGAATCTGACTTTCGCCTTTCCGGGAATCGTAGTGGCTGCTGCGGCGGCCGGCTGGCTGGCGCGGAACCGCCGATGGCGTGCGCTGGTGGACGAATTCCTGCTTCCCGGCCTGCTGGCAGCGTTCCTGCTGCTGGCGATTCCACTGAGCTACGCCGAGCCGTCGCGCTTCTATGTCGGAGCGCCGGCGCTCAAAGGAACGCTCGACAGCCTGGTGGACTCCTCGCTGGCGCACAGCCACCCCGGTCCGGTCAGCCCGGACGAACCGGTCTCGCTGCTGCGCAACTGGCTGCGCATTGTGACTCTCCCCTTGGCGCCCGTGGTGCTGGGGGCGAGCGCGGCCGTGCTGGCCTGGCTCCTGTGGCGCCGCGCCCCCTGGACCGGCGAGCGGCGCTTCTTCGCCCTGTGCGCCGGGACGCTGTTGGGAAGCCTTGTGCTGTTGATGGCAGCGCACCACTTCGCCGGGTTGCTCTATCCCGAGCGACGCACCGGCCTGTACCTGATCCCGCTTTTCTGGCTGGTTCTGTTCGCGCTAATCCGGCTGGTTCCGGGAAGGGCGCCGCAAGCGCTCGCGGCGCTAATCTTTTCCTTCTACGCCTTCCAGTTCGCGCGCCAATGGAACACGAAGTACTACCTGGAGTGGCTCTACGACGCCCGCACGAAGGAGATCGTCCGCCGGATCGACGAGAAGCGCGACCGCGCGCGGCCCGCGGTAACGGTTTCCGCCACCTGGCCCGTCGCCACGACGGTGGATTTCTACCGGCGCAGCCGCCGCCTCGACTGGCTTCAGCTTCAACCGCAGACGGCGAAGTCTCAGCCCACCGATTTCCGCGTTCTCGCCCTGGACGACCGAGGCCACGCCGCCAGTCTGGAAATCTTGCTTCGGGACGATTTCGCCGGAGTGGTTCTGGCGCGGCGCCGCGGCGCGCTAAAGTGAGTTTAGGGTTCCAAAACAGGAGATACTACGTGAGCATCATGGAAAGTCGTCGCGGTTTCCTCCGGGGGTTGGCGTTGGGAAGCGCCGCGCTGCCGGCCAGCACTGCCCTGAAGGGCGAGGCCATACACCTGGGCAGCAAAGTCGTCCAGGCGCCCCGCATAAACCGCGGCGGGCCGGCCGTCATCGAGAACGGAAAGGTGATCCAGCCCCGGCACGAGATCCGCGTGTTGAGCGACACCGGAGTGCTGGTGGTCGGCGGCGGCTGCGCGGGCGTGATCGCGGCCCTGGCGGCGGCCCGGGCGGGTCAGAAGGCGACCATCGTCGAGCGGTACGGCTGCTTCGGCGGCCTGTGGACCGCGGGCCAGGTGCTCATCGTGCTGGCGACCCACGTCAAGGGCCCATCCGGACTCACCAAGTGTGTCCGCGGAATCGGCGACGAGCTTCTGGAGCGCCACCTGAAGATCAAGGGCGGCATCATCAACCAGGCTCCGGGCAAGCGCAATCCCACCAGCGACCCGGAGGTGACCAAGTACCTGATGGCCGAGATGCTGCGCGAGGCCGGCGTCGAGATCCTGCTCCACAGTTGGGCCACCAACGCCGTCATGCAGGGCGCCTCCATCAAAGGCGTGGTCTTCGAGAGCAAGAGCGGCCCCTTCGCGGTGACCTCCAAGGTGGTGGTGGATGCCACCGGCGACGGCGACGTTTACGATGCCGCCGGCGCGGAACACGTGCGCCACATCCACCGCATCGGGCTGGTGCACCGGCTCGGAAACGTGGACCGGATCGACGCCGCCAAAGCGGGAGGAGCGAAAGCACCGAGGCTGGGGAGCGACACGCCCATTCCCGGCGTGGTGTGGGTCAACATGCAGGGCCCGCAAGGCGACTGCCTCGACGTCCGGACACTGACGCAGACGGATCTGGACGGACGGCGCGCGATCTGGCAGAAGCTCAAGGCCCTACAGCAGAAACCCGGCTACGAGCAGGTCTTCGTGCTCGACACCGCCTCGCAACTCGGAATCCGCGCCTCCCGGACGCTGAAGGCTCTGGTCGAACCCACCTACGAGGACGCCATGAAGAACAAGCGCTACCCCGACGTGGTGGGCGTGGGCGGAACGGACTTCCTGGGCGAGCGGCCCTGCCAGATACCCTACGGCGCGCTGGTGCCCGTCAGAGTGGACAACCTGCTGGCGGCCGGGCGTTGCATCGCGGGCGACAACCTCATGCTCAACTACCTCCGGCTGATCGGCCCGTGCCTGCTTTCCGGCCAGGCGGCCGGCGCCGCCGCCGCCCTCGCCATCAAGAGCAAGTGCCGTCCCCGCGACGTGGACGTCAGGCAGTTGCAGGCCCTGCTGAAGCAGCAGGGCGCTTACCTCGGCTAGGTTGGATTCGTGCTGTCGCCGCTGCGCACAAGGCTGGCCGTGGGCGTGCTGCTGGGACTCGCGCTGTGCCTGTGGCCGGCGGCGTGGCGGGTGGCGGCGCCCGCGCTGAGCCCGTACCTGGCTGTGTGCGGCGCATTCACCGTGCGATCGGTGACGCTACTGTCGCTGCTGGCGGCGCCGATGCTCGCCGTCGCGATCCTGCGCCGCCGGTTCTGGTGCCGCCATCTGTGCCCCGTGGGGTTGATCTCGGAGGCCTGTGGAAAGCTGCGGAGATACCGCGCCGCAGCCGCGAGCCTGACGTTCTCTTTCCCCCCCGCGCGCGTGCTCGCCCTCGCCACCCTGGGCGGGGCGCTGGTGGGATATCCGCTGTTTCTGTGGATGGATCCCCTGGCCCTGTTCAGCGGCTTCTTCAGCGTGACACGGATCGCGCGCCCGGAGATCTCCGTGCTGTCCGTCATCGGGCTGCCGCTGGTCATGCTGATCAGCTTCCTGCTGCCGGGGACCTGGTGCTCCCAGATCTGCCCGCTGGGCGGGACGCAGGACCTGCTGGCGCTGGCGTTCTCCCGGCGGGCGCCGAACAACGGTTTTCAGGCGAGACGCGCATTCCTCTCCCTGGGCGCGGGAGTCGCGTTCTCCGCCCTGGTCCCCAGAGCATGGGCGAAGAAACGGTCCTTGCTGCGTCCTCCGGGCAGCGTCGATGAAACAGCTTTCCTGGGCGGATGCATCCGCTGCGGTAGCTGCTCGCGGGCGTGCCCGACCGGCATCATTGAACCGGCGATCGAGCGGGGCGATGTGGCGGGCTTTCTGGCGCCCCGGCTGCGGTTCAGCGGCGCGGACTACTGTCTTCAGAGCTGCAATCTCTGCGGCCGGGTGTGTCCCACCGGCGTGATCCGGCCTCTGGCCCTGGAGGCGAAGAACCGGCAGGTGATCGGGATCGCGTCGATCGACCTTGACCGGTGCTTTCTGACGGAAGAACGCGAGTGCGGGGTCTGCATCCCGCGCTGCCCGCGCGCCGCGCTTGTGGACGGCTTCTCGCGCGAGACCTACAAGGTCACGGTCGAGGTGCTGCGGGACCGCTGCAACGGGTGCGGGGCCTGCGTCGGCATCTGTCCGCCGAAAGTGATCACGATTGTTCCACCGCCCCGGCGGGCTTAGCGGTAGGCGAGCTGCGCGGTGGCGACCGCGTCCGCCAGCGCGACCGCGCGCATCCAGTAGGCGTTGAAGCCCGTGGGAAAGCGGTGTTCGAGCGGCTTGCCCGGAGGTAGGTCGAAGGTCGCGTAGGGCTGCCACAGGCCCGTGCCGGTGATGTCGACTTCGATGCGCACTTTCAACGGCGAGGGCCGGCGGTGGGAGAGGTGGAGGGTTTTCTCGTCGTAACCGGTCATCAGGTACGGATCGGAGGGAACACCGGCCCGCACTTCAGTTTCGTTCCACGGACCGCCGTCGCCGCGCGGCTTGCCCAACTGCCACAGATCGTCGGAGACGCCCAGCCACAGGCCCGCCTTGCCGTCCTCGGAGCGGACCATGCGGCCGGTGGCGGCCGAGGGATCGGCGACGCCGCTCAGCACGGTCAGGCCGCGCCAGGAGCAGTAGTCGCGGATGGCGAGGTTGTGCGTGGCGATGGGGCGGATGAGGGCCGTGCCGCCGGCGTTGATGGCGGGGAGTTCGTAGAAAGTTCCGTGAGCGTTAAACAGGTCGCGCTCGGTGCTGACCTCGCGGGAAACGCGGATGGGGCCGGGTTGCCGGTCCAAGGCCGGATCGCCTTTGGGAAGGCGCCAGCGGCGGCCGTCTTCATCGGCGAAGACGACCGAGGCGGCGTCGATGGTGAGGACGCCGGCCGGCGGGGAGAGGTTCTTCGCCATCCAGGCCGCGGTCTGCGGATCGTTCACGGCCTTGAGGTTGAGTTCGGCGTCGAGCTCGTAGAGCGACGAGCCGGAGGCGCACAGCAGCGTGCCTTTCCCTTCGCCGCGCGCCCAAAGCAGGCCGCCGCTCGCGTGGGCATCGGCGGGGCGCGCGAGGCCGGAGAAGATGGAGGCGGCCGCGGGAGTGCGCGGGTCGGCGTTGGCGTAGTGGAAGAACGCCGTAGCCTGGCGACAATCCCGGTTCGTTTTGATGCGCACCCAGGCGCCGGTCTCTTTGGAATCGAAGAGCGTCCAGGCGTAACCGTTGGCGGGAACCTTCACCTCGCGCAACGCGGACCACGCGCCGTTGCCCTGCCGGTCGACCTCGAAGGTGAAGGTCACCTCCGCCTCGGTCTGGTGCGCCAGGTGAACCATGCGGCGCTCGAAGCCGGAGAACAGGAACGGCTCGGAGGGCTGGCCCGCTTTCACGTCGTCGCGGATCCAGACGCCGCCGCGGCCGATAGGAACGCCCAGGCGGTCCAGGCGCGCCGGCTCGACAAACCAGAGATTCGACTGCGACTGGCCGGGTCCGGCGATCTTGCCCTTCGCTTTGCGCGTGTTGAGAAACTCCGCCTTGGCGGTGTCGTCGCTGCCGAAGACGATGCGGTCCTGCCAGCGCGCGAAATCGCCGATCACGCGCAGATAGGTGGAACGCGGCGCGATGCCGGCGGAATTCGCGGCGGTGAAGGTCTTCGGGAAACGCCAGAACATGCCGTGCATCGTCATGAGCAGATCCTGTTCGCCGATCTCGCGGATGCGCGGCCACTCGGTGTTCCAGCCGTGCGCGCCGTCGTAGGCGTGGCTGGCCTTGGGCAGGCGGTAGGCGTGCCAGCGGCCACCGTCGAGCAGCATCAAGATGAGCGAGCGGTAGTCCCAGCCGATGGACCAGATGGGATCGTTGGCCGGATCGGGGTTGCCGTAGATGCCGCCGGGGCCGGTGACTTCGGTGAACTGGTTGCGGCGGACCACCTTCCAGTCCTTCCCGTTCCATTCGGCCAGGCAGCCGGAAGGGATGTCCGGGGGCTGCGCGGCGCCGGTGATCTCGCCGTTGTTGGCGTAGACGGCGCGGCCCTGGCCCGAATAGAAACCCTTGCCGTGATAGCCGGGCAGCAGGGGACCGGCGACGTTGGGCGCTTCCTTGCGCAAGTGCGGCCCGTTGGCGTCCTCGTAGAGTTGCCTCACCTCCAGCGTCTTGACGTCGACATCGTAGAAACCTTCTTCCATGGACGCGAAGTAGATGCGGCCGGCGGGATCGCTCAGGTGGCGCGCGTTGCCGGTGGGGCGGCCCAGCATCCGCGTGTAGGGGATCGCGCGGACGTTGCCGCTGGCGTCGATGGCGTAGGGGCCGATGAAGAGTTGGTTCGATTCCCGGTGAATCATGCGGCTGGCGGGCGTGCCGCCGATGCTCTCCGGGCGGATCCTCTGGTTCAACCGCTCGTCGATCTCGTACAGCTTGTCGTCGGAACCCTGCGGCGAGTGAGGCGAGTAAGTGACCACCCACAGGCGCCCGGCCCAGGGAACCACGGCGCCGGTGCCGCACTCCGAGCCCGAGTTGAACATGGCGAGATGCGGATAGACGCCGCTGATTTGGGGCCGGGGCGGCGTCCGGCAGGAGGCCAGGGCGAGCACGGCCAGGCAGAGAGCAAGATTCTTCATGGCACGATCACCTATCTGTGATGTCTTACCGTGCGCACCAGCAGAAAAGCAAATGGGTGGAGGAATCCCATGACCACGAAGACGGGGGCGTAGGACCAGTAGGTGACGGCGCGGCCCACCAGGTTGGTGGAAAGCATGCCGCCGAAGCCGGACCCTGCGGCGACCAGCCCGAAGACGGTGCCGACCACCGGCTTGGGATAGATGTCCACGATCAGCGCGCCCAGCGAGATCTGCCAGGCCAGGTGCGCGAACGCCGCCACCGCGGCGATGCCCACGGCCATCAGGGGAGAAGAAGCCGAGTTGACCAGCGGGCTTAGCGGTAGCAGTACGGCGGCCGCGCCCATGACCCACAGGCGGCTGCGCGCCGGCGCCATGCCGCGCTGGATGAGCCGGCCGGAGATGTACCCGCCGGCAATACAGCCGATGTCGGCGGCGAGATAGACGAGCCAGGCGATGCGGCCGACCTCGGCGAGGGTCAGGTGGCGGGCATCGGTGAGGTACTTCGGGAACCAGAAGAGGTAGAAATACCAGACCGGATCGGTGATCATGCGGCTGACCATCAGCAGCCAGGTTTCCTTGCGGCCAAGAATGTGGCGCCAGCGGCCCTCAGGCGGCATCTCGTCGCTTTCGGCCGGATTGTTCCCGTTCTCCTTGATGACTTCTCGCTCCTTGTCCGTCAGACGCGGATGCTCCTCCGGCCTGCGATAGAGCCAGAGCCACGGCACCACCCACAGAAGCCCGAGCGAGCCGGTGAACAGGAACACCGTGCGCCAATGGAAATGAGAGGCGAGAAAGGCGATGACGGGCGGAGCGATGGTGGCGCCCAGCGTCGCGCCGGCGGTATAGATGCCGATCACCAAGCCGCGTTCGCGCGCCGGGAACCACTCGGAAACGGCCTTCGGCGCCGCGGTGTAGTTGCCGGGCTCGCCGATGCCCAGCAGGAAGCGGAAGAACCCGAGCGAGTAGACGCTGCGGCTGAGCGAGGTCAGTATGTCGGCCAGCGACCACCAGACGATGAAACAGGCCATGGAGACGCGGGTGCCCAGGTAGTCGGTCAGCCGTCCGGCGAACAGGTACGTGATGGTGTAGGCGAGCAGGAACGCCTGAACCACGTAGCCGTACTCGATGTCGGAGATGCGCAGATCGTCCTGGATCGTGCGCGCCAGGATCGACAGGTTCTGCCGATCCATGTAGTTGATGACCGTGGAGAGGAACAGCAGCGCCGTGATCCACCACCGCAGGTGCGGCCAGCGGCGGACGGCGGGCGGCGCCTCAACGCACTTCATAGTCCTCCCCGGGGCGGATGGGGAATTCGAAGGCGTGCCGCTGCCAGGCGCCGGCCGGGGCGCGGCCCGAGGAGGCGCGCACGGAGACCTTCTTCCAGTCGGCGACGTTGACGCGGATGATGGAGACGGACTGGCCGTCA
>CAYOTD010000130.1:0-10063 GCA_964406685.1 uncultured Solibacteraceae bacterium
AAAGACGATACGGTCGAGATAGCAGATCGTGGTGGCGAAGAACAGCAGCGAGAGCATCCACCACCGGGTGCGGGTCATGCGGTCGGAAGACACTTTCGGATTATATAGTAGTAAAAGCGTGAAGAAAACTGTCGTACTGGCCGCCGGGCGCGGCACGCGCATGGGCGCGCTCACCGAAACGCTTCCGAAACCGATGCTGCCCGTGCGCGGCAAGCCGATGCTGGAGCGAAAACTCGACCGCCTCCGCCAAGCCGGCTTCGACCAGGCTTTCCTGGTGGTCGGCTACCGCGCCGAGGCGATCGAGCGGCACTTCGCCGGCTATCCGATGGCGCTCACCTTCCACCGCCAGGAACGTGTCGACGGCACCGGCAGCGCCACCCTGCTGGCGCGCGAGTTCGCCGGCGCCGATCTGTTCCTTCTGACCTTCGGCGATATCTACATGCCGGCGGCGGACTACCGCGGCGCCTACGACCTGCTGCTCTCCGACCCCGGAGCCGTGGCCGCGGCCGGGGTGCGCTGGGTGGACGACCCCTGGCAGGGCGCCGCCGTCTACGAGCAGGACGGCCACCTCACCCGCATCATCGAAAAGCCTCCGCGTGGCTCCTCCACCACCCATTGGAACAGCGCCGGATTGTATGCGTTCCGCCCGGAGGTCTTCGCGTTTCTGGAGCGCATCGGGCGTTCCCCGCGCGGGGAGTACGAACTGACAACCGCCGTGGAAGACATGCTCGCCGCCCGCCGCCGGCTCCTGCTCTACGCCGTCCAGGGTCCCTGGCTGGACGTCGGCCGCCCCGAGGACTTGGAGGCGGTCCAGAGCCTGCCTTGAGCGATTGCCACTACCCGCCCGAGGGTTCTTCCAGCGTTGACAGGAAGCCATTGCCCGAGTCGAGCCTCACCCCGAAGTTTCGGGCAATGGTCTGCCCCATGTCGGCCAGCGAGGAGCGGACGCCGAGAGAAATCCCGCGCTGGGCACCCGGCCCATAGGCCAGTACCGGAACGTACTCCCGGCTGTGATCGGTGGAAGGTGTGGTGGGATCGCACCCATGGTCGGCCGTGAAGATCGCCAGATCGCCGGCGCCAAGCCGGTCCATGAGAGCGGGCACCCAGGCATCGACCTCTTCCAGCGCTCGCGCGTAGCCTTCCACATCGTTGCGGTGCCCATACAGCATGTCGAAATCCACCAGGTTGGCGAAGAGAAGACCGGCGTCCACCGCATTCAGCATCTCCAGGATTCTGGCCATGCCCTCGGCATTGGACTTCGTCTTGACGTGGGGACCGATGCCACGCCCCAGGAAGACGTCGTAGATCTTGCCCACGCTCGCCACCGTCACGCCACGCTCCGCCAGCCGGTCGAGCAGCATCCCCGGCGGCGGTGGGACGGCGTAGTCGTGGCGGTTGGCGGTGCGGCGGAACGCGCCCGGCGTCCCGACGAATGGCCGCGCGATAACCCGCCCCACCTCGTGCGGGCCGCGTAGTATCTCGCGCGCGATCTCGCACATCCGGTACAGTTCGACGAGTGGAATCACCTCTTCATGGGCCGCGATCTGGAAGACGCTGTCGGCCGAGGTGTAGACGATGGGGCGGCCGGTGCGCATGTGCTCCTCGCCCCGCCGTGCGATGATCTCGGTGCCCGAGGCGGGGATGTTACCCAGGCTCTTCCGCCCGGTGCGCGTCTCGAATTCCTCCATGATCTCCGGCGGAAAACCATCGGGATAAAGCGGAAATGGCTTCAAGAGCCGGATACCGGCCATCTCCCAATGGCCCGTGGTTGTGTCTTTGCCGGGCGAGGCCGGCGCGGCGCGGCCGAAACAGCCCGTGGGCGCGGGATCGGCCGGCAGTCCCTCGAACGGCCGGATGTTGCCCAACCCCAGCCGGCACAGGTTCGGCAGCGACAGCGGCCGGGCGCGGGCGATGTTGCCGAGCGTGTCCGAGCCCGCATCCCCGTAATCGGCGGCATCCGGCGTCTCGCCCACGCCCAGGCTGTCGAGCACGATCCAGACGATGCGGCGGAACGCCATGGACACTCACTCCGCCAGGGCGCCGGTGACGCGTTCGGTCAGCATATCGACAAAGCGCTCCGGCACGAAGCCGTTCATGCGGCTGAACACGCGCCCATCCTTTCCCACGATGATCGTTGTCGGAATCGAGGAGACGCGCAACAGCGCGGAAAGCCCGTCCTCGAAGTAGACCTGGCGCGGCCACTTGCTCTTCGCCAGAAACGGCCCCACCAGGGAGCGGTCCTCGTCGGTGCTGATGGCCAGAAACGCCACCCGCGGCTCGCCCTGGAAGCGCTTCTTGACCTGGTCGTACAGCGGCTTCTGCGTGCGGCACGGACCGCACCAGGTGGCCCAAAAGTCCATCACGATCACCTTGCCCTTGAGCGAAGCCAGCTTCAGCGGTTCGCCTTCCAGGGCCGACAGGGTGAACTCCATCGTCTCGCTCACCTGCGCGTTGGGATCGATTTGACGGACCTTGTCGCGGCGCGCGGCCAGCAGGCGCGCCGTGCGATCGTAGGCCTCCAGGATGCGGTCGCCCAGCCCCGTCTCCGAATCGTGGGATTTGCGCCAGAGCTCGCCCATGCGGGCGCGGTCCTGCGCGCGCTCACTTCCGGTGACAGAGCTGTCTGCGATGGTGAAGGCGTCGGCCAGCCGCGCCACGGCTTCCTCGTTGCGATCCAGGCGGGTCAGCCAGCGGGCGATTTCCCGCGCCGCCTCGGCCGAGGGCGCCTGATCGTAGGCCCGGGTGGCCAGCGCAGCCGCCTCCTCCATACGCCCGAGATTCCCGGCCGCGCGGGCCTGGTACAGCAGTGCCTTGCCGAGAGCGCGGTCGATCTCCTCCCCGAAGCGGACCTTTTTGCGCCCGTCCAGCACGCCGGCGCGTTCCTTTTCCGCCTCGCGCAGCAATTGCTCCAGCTTGCGGGCATAGGCCAGGGCGCGCTCGGAGATCTCCTTGCCGGAATCGTCCAGCAGCGCCCGCGCGACTCGCTCCAGAAGCTGAAGGTCGTTCGGATCGCGCTCCAGCAGTTTCTCGCCGTACTGGCGGATGCGGCGGTTGTCGCGCACCTCCATGGCCGCCTTCACCAGGCCGCGCTCCAGTTCGAGGCGGCGGGGCGAGTTGGGATACTTCACCAGGTGCGTTTCCAGCGCCCGCATGAATTCGGTCGACTCGCCCCCGCTCTCTCCCAGAAGCTGGCGCAGATGCGCCTCTTCCTCCTCCGAAAGAGCCTGCTGCGCGGGGGCGGCCAGGCAGGCGCAGAACAGGAAGGCCGCGGCCAGCCGGACAGCGCGGCGCATCATTCGGTCTTCGCCTTCAGCCCGCGGAAGACCGCGGCCAGGGCGGCGGCGCGCTCGCGGGCCATATGGACGTAACTCTCGTTCTTGGCCACCCGGTCCAGCAGCGGCAGATATTGGTTGTGCGCCACCAGCCGGTTCCGGTCGAAGGACGCCTCCAGGCCGAGGATCACTCTGTAGACGCCCAGCTTGTCGAAGCGCGCCGTCCTCTCCAGGCTGATGAAGTGCTGCTCGGATTCGATAATGCGCTCGAACCAGTTGGCGATGGCCTGCGCATCCAGGTCCAGCGAGAAATTGAAGTTCGCCTCGCTGACCGCGGCGCCGTCGATAAAACGGAAGGTCTTGATCCCCATCATGGCGACCTTCAGATTAGATTCCAGCGGGCGCTTGAAGCGATCCAGTTTTTCGGCCAGATCGAAGATCTGGGTGGCGTCGGCCTCGTCAAGGGTGAACTTGAGCGGATTGTCGTCGTCGGCCGCCTCGCGGTATTCGCACGCCCCGTTGCGTTCCAGACGAATCTCGACAAAAGCCGGGACGCTGCCGGGAAACGACTTCGTATAGATGATGCGGGGGGCTTCGGCAGCCCAGGCCAGGGCGGCCAGCAGAATCCCGGCGGCAACTCTCATGGAACGGCCTCCAGACGGCGTTTCATCGCGGAGCGGTTGGCGTGGCAGATGGCGACGGCCAGGGCGTCGGCGGCGTCTTCGGAGGCCACAGGCTCCTCCAGTCGCAGCAGCGAGCAGGTCATCAATTGCACCTGGCGCTTCTCCGCCCGCCCGTAGCCGACCACGCTGGTCTTTACTTCCAGCGCCGAGTACTCCTCCAGCGGGATGCCGGCCTCGGCCACCGTGACCAGCGCCACGCCGCGCACGTGAGCCAGTTTGAGCGCCGTCTTGACGTTGGCCGCGTGGAAAACCTCCTCCACCGCGGCTTCGGCGGGCGCGTTCCCGGCGATGACATCGCGCAGCCCGCGTCCGATCTTCAACAGCCGCTGTTCGAAAGCCTGTTTCGGATCGGTGGTGATGGCGCCGCAGGCCAGCAGCCGGTGCGTATGGCCATCGCTTTCAATCACGCCATACCCCGTGCGTTCGGACCCGCAATCGATTCCCAAAATACGCATGGCCGGACGCCCGGCTGGAGAAAGCGGCGCCGGCTCAGCCCGCCAGCGCCTCCATCTCTTTTTCGTCGATATCGAAGTTGGAAAAAACGTTCTGCACGTCGTCGTGCTCTTCCAGCGTCTCGCTCAACCGCAACATGCCGGCGGCGTTCTTCCCTTCCAGCTTGACCAGGTTCTTCGGGATCCGGGCCACCTGCGCCGACAGGGTCGGAATGCCGGCCTTGTGAATCGCTTCCAGAACCCCTTCGTGCGCCTCCGGCGGGGAGAGGATCTCCCAATGCCCGCCTTCATCCCGCAGGTCGTCGGCTCCGGCGTCGAGAGCGACGTTCATCAACTGTTCTTCGGTGGCCTTGTCCCCTTCGATCAGGATCTGGCTCTTTCGCTCGAACATCCATCCGACGCTGTTCTGTTCGCCCAGGTTTCCGCCGTGTTTGGAGAAGATGTGGCGGATTTCGCTGACGGTACGGTTGCGGTTGTCCGTGGCCACTTCCACCAGGACGGCGGCGCCGCCGGGGCCGTAGCCTTCAAAGGTGACTTCCTCGATCTGGCCGCCTTCCAGAGCGCCGGTGCCACGCAGAATCGCCTTCTTGATGTTGTCGGCGGGCATGCTCACGGCCTTGGCCGCGGCGACGGCTGTTCTCAGGCGGGCGTTGGAGTCCGGATCGCCGCCGCTGCGGGCGGCAATGGTGATTTCCTTGATGAGGCGGGTGAACGTTTTCCCGCGCTTGGCGTCCAGAGCGGCCTTCTTGTGCTTAATGGTCGCCCACTTGGAATGTCCCGACATGTGAACCTCGTACCAGGAAGGAAGACTTGAAACCCAACCACAGAGAATACCAGAAGCGGGCTCGAAGCTCAAGCGAAAGAAGGGGTTAACGCCTCCCTCCCGGCAGCCCGCCCGCGCCGCTCTATACCCAGACCTTGTCGAGCGGGATGCCCTGCCGGCACAAATCGCAGGCGCTCGCGTCTTGATAGTAGGTAGCGTCGAGTTGGGCCAGGTAGTAGAACGGCAAAGGGTCGAAGTTGGGGGTCTTGGGCGTCGGCTGGTAGATGACCACGGCCAGGCCCACGACTTCGGCCCCGTTGTCCTCCACCAGTTGCTTGAGCTGCGTCAGCTTGCGGCCCGTGCGCAGGATATCGTCCACCAGAAGAACTTTCTCGCCCTTCACCTGCTCCAGGTACTGGCGGAAGCGAAGCGGACCTCCGTCCGGCGTCTCTTCGGCCCAATAGACCTGGCGGGAGCGCAGGGCCTCCGCGATGCCGTAGGCCACGGGCAACCCGCCGGTGGCCGGGGCGACAATGGACAGCTCCGGAATGATGGCCCGGATTTCCGGATGGGCCCGCAACTGGCGGCTCAAACCGACGCTGAGCGTCTTGGCGTGCTCGAAGTAGCGCATGGCGAGGGCGACCTGCAAGTACTCGTTGCCGTGCAGGCCGTTGGGATACTCGAAGTGGCCGTCCCGCAGCGCGCCGGTTTGCCGCAGCAGTTGCACCACTTCTTCTTGTGTCGGTACCAGATGCATAGACTTCAGTGAGCTCCTTTCCCCGTCAGCACGCGGGGGATCGTGCGGAGAATGATCTTCCAATCCAGGGCCAGCGACCAGGTGTCGATGTATTCCATGTCGAGCCTCATCCAGGTCTCGAAATCCAGCGTGTCCCGGCCGGCCACGGCCCACAGGCAGGTCAGCCCGGGCCGCATCCGCAGCCGCCGCCGTTGCCAGCGTTTATATTGTTCCACTTCTCCGGGGACGGCGGGGCGGGGACCCACCAGCGACATGTCCCCCTTCAGCACGTTCCACAACTGCGGCCACTCGTCGATGGAGAACTTGCGCAGCAGCTTGCCGATGGGCGTCAGCCGCGGATCGTTGGGGATCTTGAAGACGACGCTGTCGCGGGCGTTGAGATGCGCCAGGGCGGGCTTGAGTTGCTCCGCGTTCTCGCACATCGAGCGGAACTTGTAGAACACGAAACGGCGGCCGTTCAACCCGCAGCGCACCTGACGGAAGATGGCGGGCCCGGGCGAGGTGAGCCGGATGGCGGCGGCGATCAGGGCCATCAACGGCGCGGCCGCCAGCAGCGCCGCCCCCGCCAGGATCACGTCCGTCAGCCGTTTGACCAGCAGGCGGATCTCGTCGTGCGGCGCGGCCGAGAAGGTCAGCAGCGGCGTCGATCCGATCCGGTCCAGATAGAGGTCGCTGTTGACGTGGGGGAAGAAATCCACCAGCACGCGCGTGCGCACGCCCTCTTCGTCGCAGAACAGAAAGACCTCCTCCAGTTCGGCGAGCTGGCTGGAATCCACGGCAAACAGGATCTCGTCGATGACGTGGCGCGACAGCAGCGCGTCGAGCTCGGCGTAGGAGTGCACCGGGTACTCGGCGCCGATGCGGATCGAACCGGGCCGGTTCTCTCCGTTGGCCAGGAAACCGATCAGACGGACACCGAGATCGCGCGACTGTTCGACCATCTCGGCCAGCCGCCGCGCGGGTTCTTCCACTCCGGCGATCATCACGTAGTGCGGCCCGCCGAATTCCCGGCGCAGGCGGCGCGCCAGCCGGCCGGCGTTGAGCCGGAACAGGCAGAGGAATAACCCGGACAGCAGCACGAACAGGGCCAGAAACGGCCGGCTCAGGTCCAGCCGCAGCATGTATTCGAAGATCACCAGAGCGATGCCGCCCGCGAAGGACTGGCGGAAGACGTCCCGCAGGACCAGCCGCGGCGAGGCGGTCTCCAACCGCTGGTAGATCCCCAACGAGACTCCCAGAAAAACCCAGCTCAGCACCACGAAGCCGAGCAGCAGCGCCTTCACCGGCGCAACGATGAAGAACTCGCGCTCCAGAGGGAGGACGATCCGGATGCGATAGGCGGCTTCGAAGGCCAGCCCCGTCAGCAGGATGTCGGAAAGACCGAAGAGAAAGCGCGCTTTGCGGTGATGCCGGCTGTACACTCCGAACGACAGCATAGCACGCACTTCCGCGCCGCCGGTTAGAATGAAAGCAGTGTTGATCCCGCTGGTCCCGCAACCCCGACGCCCCGCCTGGCTGCGCGCGCCGGCGCCGGTGGGAGAGAACTACCGCGATTTGAAGGCGCTGGTCGATCGGCTGGCGCTGCACACGGTCTGCGAAAGCGCCGCCTGCCCCAACGTGGGCGAGTGCTGGAACCACCGCACCGCCACCTTCATGATCCTGGGCAACGTCTGCACCCGGCGCTGCGGCTTCTGCGCCGTGGGCAAGGGCGCCCCTCTGCCGGTGGACTACGACGAGCCGCGCCGGGTGGGCGAGGCCGTCGCGGCCCTGGGACTGCGCTACGCCGTCATCACCAGCGTCAACCGCGACGACCGCAAGGACGGCGGGGCCGAGCTGTTCGCCCTGGTCATCCGCGCCATCCGCGAGCGCAGCCCGCGCTGCCGCGTCGAGGTCCTGATCCCGGATTTCCAGGGCTCGCACGCGGCCATGGACCTGGTGCTGGAGGCCGCCCCCGACGTCCTCAATCACAACATCGAGACCGTGCCCCGCCTGTACCGCCAGGTGCGCCTGGGCGCGCGCTACGAACGCTCTCTGGACATCCTGGCTTACTCCGCGAGCGCCCGTCCGGAGATCCCCACCAAGAGCGGTCTGATGCTGGGCCTGGGCGAGACCGGCGACGAAGTCCTCCAGGTGATGCGCGACCTGCGCGCGCACAAGGTCGGCATCCTCACCCTCGGGCAATACCTGCGGCCCTCGCACAAGCATCTCCCGGTAGTGCGCTATGTCCCGCTGGAAGAATTCGCCGACCTGCGCCGCGCCGGGCTCGAAATGGGCTTCCGCCACGTCGAATCCGGCCCCCTGGTCAGAAGCTCCTACCACGCCGAAACGGCGGCGGATTAGCAGTCTGAGTCGCCGCTCTCCGGAGAGAGTTACGGCAGATGAGGCCTAGTCGCTGCACGAACTCCCGGATCGGAATGATCTCCATGACTGGGCCCAGGGCCACAGGCCCACACCTGAATTCCCGGTAAACTCGAATCGTACCCGCCCCGCTGGTGCTTTTTTGACACACTGTAGCCCACTTACTTTCACCTTAAATCGCGGGAGATCTTCCTTGACATCTCCGCTGGGGGGGGCAAAATGGCCTCAGGAGCGCGAGGCGCAGATGATTGCTATGAGAAGATCTCAGATGCTTGTAGCACAGTGGTGCGGTCTATTCGGCCTCACCTTCCTCGTTCAAGCCCAAATGCCTTCAGTGAGTTATGACAAAGGCGGAGCCGCCCTCGGCAACGTTCGCCTCATCACGCCCGACCAGAAGGAGTTTCAGGTTGAACTGAGTCGCTTGGCGGGAGCGTCCGCGCTGCGGGCTCTTGGTGGTCTCGTACCCTACTGCGTCATCGGCAGAAATGACTCTGGGCAGCCAGTCATAGCAGTATCAGTACGATACGATATCACCGAAGTATCGGGGCGGCGATATCACTGGGATTTCCGGCGCGAAGGCCTCACTGCTCGCATGGGCCGGCTCCTGCCGGGTGCGTCATATCTGATTACACCGAGCAGCAAAGTGGAGGCTCTGCTTGGAAGACGGCCAACTGGCACCGCCGAAATCGAGGCAGCGGCGACCGAAGCCGAACGTGACCTGCGGGCACTCAAGACGGTGGCCATCTCGCTGGACTCGGCCGTTCTCGCGGATGGGCTTCTGGTTGGCCCAGACCGGTCAGGTTCCTATCGGCTGTTTGGCGAGTGGCTCCGCGCACAAGACGACCTGATCCGTGAGTTGGACAACGCGTCGTCCAAGACCGATCCAGATCTGGAGAGGCTGCTGAGTTCCAAGCGGGAAAAACCGGCGATGAGTTTCGCGGATCGAGATCTGTACGGCCGCAGGCAGGAGTTCTTGGCTCGAGTATTGCTGGAAGTCCTGAACAGAGGCGGGCGAACTGCCTTTGCGAAGGAATTGGAGTTGCTGAAATCACAGAACCGGATCTCGCTTCGGAGAGAATAGAAGAACGAACCGTGAGACTGCTCCTGAAACTCGCTCTGCTACTGGCGCCCGTTGTGAGTGTTGCCCAGTACACGTGTGTTTCCTGGGACCCTCCCTGCTCACAGTATTACTTCGGTTACCCTCTTGACAGCGGATGGGTTGAGTGCAGAAGTAGGTGCTACTGCTCCCAGGGTGCACCGTTCGTCCATCGAGTTGCCTATGCTTACTCCGAGGGTATACAGTGCCAGTACAACTTCGAGCTTGGAGCAAGTGGCAATGTGAACTGGGCCGCGGGGTACGCGTTTGCGGCGTCCTGGACGCGCGTGTACAGCGGTAACGGCAATTACTACGAGGAGATATGGTGTGACGGTTACATAGACAGAGTTGGGGGATGGAACCTGCCGTGTTAGCGATGAGCGGTGCTTTCTAGGCGCACGATCGGTGCTTAAACCCCTCTTTGCCGCGGCAACGTTCGCCATTCCCGACTGCAAGGGCGAGAGCGAGACCTGGGAGTCCGGCTAAGAACGGACTGGGCCTGGGCGAGACCGCCGACGAGGTCCTCCAGGTAGTGCGCGACCTGCGCGAGCACAACGTCGGCATCCTGACCCTCGAGCAATACCTGCGGCCGTCACACAAGCATCTCCCGGTAGTGCGCTACGTCCCGCTGCGGATTCCGGGGGATGCCGATCAGCGTTCCGAACTGATGTCGATCACCGTT
>CAYOTD010000131.1:0-343 GCA_964406685.1 uncultured Solibacteraceae bacterium
TCCTTTTTATCTGCGGCGGGGCGTTTATCGGTCTGGAGAAGGTGATCGAGCGCCGCACGGGGCGCAAGTCGATGGGCTTCCTGAAGTCGGAAGAGTCGGGCAAGGGTCCGGACAAGGTGATCCGGCCGCCGGTGGGGCCGGGATCGAGCCGCCGGGACACGGACCTGCTCGAAAAGGTGCAGCCGATCGACCTGATCAAGTTTGGCTTCATACCCGAATTCATCGGGCGCATGCCGGCGGTGGCGGTTCTCGACGACCTCGACCGGGACGCCCTGGTCCAGATCCTCACCAAGCCGAAGAACGCCATCGTCCGGCAGTACCAGCGGCTGTTCGAGTTCGAGAA
>CAYOTD010000131.1:353-10055 GCA_964406685.1 uncultured Solibacteraceae bacterium
CGCGCTGGAGTCGATTGCGACCCTGGCGATGGAGCGGCGAGTGGGCGCGCGGGGACTGCGAATGATCCTCGAGGATCTGATGCTGGACCTGATGTACTACATTCCTTCCTACAAGAAAGTTCGCGAGTTCGTGGTCACGAAGGAGATGGTGATGGCCCAGAAGATCAGCCTGGGCCTCCTCGAGAAGGCAGGATAGGCGTCAAGGGCCCGGAGCGGGGCTGCCCGGCGGGCGCGTCCGAGCGGTTTGTTCTGGCCGGTCCGGATCCGGCCGCGCGAAGTTCGTTCATCCAGAACCGGCCAACCTGAATCGAATAAATCAGCACAGATATGCTTAGTTCGAAAGAGAAGTCCGATACGCGGCGACTGCCGATGATGCCCATACGCGACGTGGTCATCTTTCCTCACATGATGACGCCGTTCGTGGTGGGACGCGAGTCGAGCGTGCGCGCGCTGGAGGATGCCCTGGCGGGCGACAAGAGGATCTTCCTTTCGACCCAGCATGACGCCTCGGTGGATGAGCCGCGCCCGGACGAGATCTATTCGGTCGGCACCATTGCCAGCATCGTGCAGAGCCTGCGCCAGCCCGACGGGACCATCAAGGTGCTGGTGGAGGGCGTGGAGCGCGGAAAGGTCGTATCGGTCAGCGACGAGGAGGGCTTCTACCGCGCGGTGGTGCGGATATCGAACTACAAGATCGAGGCGGGCGCGCAACTGGAATCGCTGGTGAGCCGCGTCACGACGCTGTTCGAGCAGTATGTCAAGCTGAGCCAGAACCTGAACTACGAGACCATGGTCGCCGCCGTGCGGGTGGACGATCCCGGAAGGCTGGCCGATACGGTGGGGGCGAACCTGCAACTCACCATCGAAGAGAAGCAGGAACTGCTGGAGATTTTCGACCCGGTGGACCGGCTGACGCGGGTAGCCGAGATGCTCGACATCGAAATCGAGAAGCTCAACGTGGACCGCACGATCCAGGGCCGGGTCAAGCGCCAGATGGAGAAGGCGCAGAAGGAATACTACCTCAACGAGAAGATCAAGGCCATCCAGAAGGAACTGGGGCGCGGCGAGAAGAGCGAGTTCGACGAGCTGAAGAAGAAGATCGAAACCGCCGGGATGACGAAGGACGCGCAGGAGAAGGCCATGGCGGAACTGCGGCGGCTGGAGCAAATGCCGCCCATGTCGGCCGAGTCGACCGTCTCCCGCAGCTACCTGGACTGGCTGCTGGCGGTGCCGTGGAAGAAGCGGACCAAGGAGATCCGCGACCTGGGATTCGCGCAGCAGGTGCTGGAGGCCGACCACTACGGGCTGGAGAAGATCAAGGAACGCATTCTCGAATTCCTGGCGGTCCGCCGGCTGGTGAAGAACCCGCGGGGGTCGATCCTGTGTTTCGTGGGGCCTCCGGGAGTGGGGAAGACTTCGCTCGGCATGTCGATCGCCCGCGCCACGGGCCGCAAGTTCGTGCGCCTGTCCCTCGGAGGGGTGCGGGACGAGGCCGAGATCCGCGGCCACCGACGCACCTACATCGGAGCCCTGCCCGGACAGATCATCCAGATGATGAAGAAGGCCGGCACTCGCAATCCGATCTTCATGCTCGATGAAGTGGACAAGATGTCGACGGACTTCCGGGGCGACCCTTCGGCGGCGCTGCTGGAGGTGCTCGACCCCGAGCAGAACTTCATGTACGTGGACCACTACCTGGACGTCGAGTACGACCTGAGCCAGGTGTTCTTCATCGCCACCGCCAACGTGCTGCACACCATTCCGCCGGCATTGCAGGACCGCATGGAAGTGATCCGGCTTTCCGGGTACACCGAGCTGGAGAAGATGGAGATCGCCCGGCGGTTCCTGGTGAAGAAGCAGACGGAAGCCACCGGGCTGACGGACAAGCAGATCGAGTTCACCGACGAGGGGTTGATGGAGATCGTCCGGTCCTACACGCGCGAGGCCGGGGTCAGGAACCTGGAGCGGGAGATCGGCAACGTGTGCCGCAAGGTGGCGCGACAGGTGGTCGAAGCCGAGGGCAAGAAGAAGAACGGCAAGGAGAAACTTGCGCGGACGGTGGTGAAGACGGCGTTGCTGGCCGAGATGCTGGGCCCGGCCAAGTTCCGCGACCTGGCGCTGGAGAAGAAGAACGAGGTGGGGGCGACCACCGGGCTGGCGTGGACGGAACTGGGCGGCCAGATCCTGACGACGGAAACCACCATCATGGAAGGCCGGGGCAAGCTGACCATCACCGGCAAGCTGGGCGACGTGATGCAGGAGTCGGCGCAGGCGGCGATGAGCTACGTGCGGTCGCGGGCGCTGCAACTCGGGCTGCCACGCGATTTCTACCGGCGCATCGACATTCACGTGCACGTGCCCGAGGGGGCGATCCCGAAGGACGGCCCCTCGGCCGGCATCACCATCGCCACCAGCATCACCAGCGCGCTGACGGGAATCCCGGTGCGCGCGGACGTGGCCATGACCGGCGAGATCACCCTACGGGGGAAGGTGCTGCCGATCGGAGGGCTGAAAGAGAAGACCCTGGCGGCGCACCGCCATGGGATCCGCGACCTGGTGCTGCCGAAGGACAACGAAAAGGACCTGCCCGACATCCCCGAGATCATCCGAAAGGACATGAACCTGATCTTCGTCGAATCGATGGACGAAGTGCTGAAGATCGCGCTGGAGCGGGAGCTGCCCGCGGCGCCAGTGATCCAGCCGCCGGTGGCGCATCCGGTGGCCGAGAAGGCCGGAGACGAAGAGTTAACACATTAGCTCCGGAGGGTGGGGGCATCCTCCCACGGTTTGTGGAAGCGCGGCTTATAATAAGTGCAGCCCGGCCCGAGCAGTTTCCGGACGAGACTCTCCCCGAGATCGCGTTTCTGGGACGGAGCAACGTCGGGAAATCGAGCCTGCTGAACGCGCTCGTGGGACGGGAAGGACTGGCTCGAACCAGCGCCACGCCAGGCCGCACGCGGCAGGTGAACTTCTACTGGGTGGAAGGAGGATTCCACCTGGTGGATCTGCCCGGATACGGCTACGCGCGGGTAGCCGTGGAGGAAACCCGGACCTGGAAGCGGCTGGTGGAGGCGTACCTCTTCGGGCGGGGAACGTTAGGGCTCTCGATCGTGCTGTTGGATGCACGGCGAGGCTGGATGGAACGAGATCTGGAGCTGAAGCGTTGGCTTGAGTATCACAGGCGGCGGTTTCTCGTGGTCGCCACCAAGACGGACAAGCTGAAAACGCAGTCGGAACGTCATCACGGTTTGGCCGCCCTGGCCCGGCACGCGCCGGGCGGAGAGGTCGTGCCGTTTTCGGCCGTCACAGGCCAGGGAGTGAGGGAGATTTGGCAAGCGATTTGGAAAACCAGGAACCCGTAGGGCAGAATCCGGTCCCGGAGGAGAAACCGGCCGAGCAGGCGGCGCCGCCGCCTACGCCTCCGCCGCCGCCCACACGCCGGAAGCATGGCGGCCAGGGCGCCGGGGGCGACCGGCAGCAGAAAAACGGCGGGCAGACTCTGGACCTGGTCGAGCTGAAGGAGATGAGCATCCAGAAGCTCAATCAGATCGCCAAAGAGCTGAACGTTGTGGGTGCCGCGGGCTTGCGCAAACAGGATCTGATCTTTCAGATTCTAAAGGGACAGGCGGAAAAGGCGGGGCTGATCTTCTCGGAAGGCGTACTGGAGTGCCTTCCGGACGGTTTCGGTTTCCTGCGCGCGCCGGAGTACAACTACCTGCCCGGTCCGGACGACGTATACGTCTCGCCTTCGCAGATCCGGCGGTTCGATCTGCGCACCGGCGACACCATCTCCGGGCAGATCCGCCCCCCCAAGGAGGGCGAACGGTACTTCGCGCTCATCAAGGTGGACGCGATCAACTTCGAGCCGCCCGAGGAAGCCCGCAACAAGATCTTCTTCGACAACCTGACGCCGCTGTACCCGAACCAACGGCTGCGGCTGGAAACGGCGAGGGAGAACTACTGCGGCCGTGTCATGGATCTGCTGACGCCGATCGGGAAGGGGCAGCGCGGATTGATCGTGGCCGCACCCCGTACCGGCAAGACGATGCTGCTGCAAAGCATCGCCAACTCGATCACGGCCAACCACCCGGACGTGAACCTGATCGTTCTGCTCATCGACGAGCGGCCGGAAGAGGTTACCGACATGCAACGGTCGGTGAAGGGCGAGGTTATCAGCTCGACCTTCGACGAACCGGCGACGCGCCACGTGCAGGTGGCCGAGATGGTGATCGAAAAGGCCAAGCGGCTGGTCGAGCACAAGCGGGACGTGGTGATTCTGCTGGATTCCATCACGCGGCTGGCGCGGGCCTACAACACGGTGGTGCCTCCTTCGGGCAAGGTCCTGTCGGGTGGCGTGGATTCCAACGCCTTGCAGCGGCCCAAGCGCTTTTTTGGCGCGGCCCGGAACATCGAAGAAGGCGGCTCGCTGACCATCGTGGCGACGGCTTTGATCGATACCGGCAGCCGGATGGACGACGTGATCTTCGAGGAGTTCAAGGGCACCGGCAACATGGAGATCCACCTGGATCGCAAGCTGATGGACAAGCGGGTTTTCCCTGCCATGGACATCCAAAAGAGCGGCACCCGGAAGGAAGAGCTGCTGCTGCCGAAGGAAGAACTGAACCGGGTCTGGGTGCTTCGCAAGGTCCTGAGCCCGCTGTCGCCCGTGGAGGCGATGGAGCTGTTGCTCGATAAGTTAAACAAAACACGGAGCAACGGCGAGTTTCTGGCGGCGATGTCGAGCTAAGGGCAGCCCCGCCCTCCGGGGCGGAATACCGTCCCGCCGGGACAAGGGTAACCAGGGCGGATAAGATGGTCGTCTTGTTCATCTGGAGCATCCCACAACTCTGTTGGGCGGCCGCCTGAGGGCGGAGCCCGGCTGGTAAGGTTCAATATGCAACCTGGCAAGAGTGGCGCCGTTACGCCGATTCAGGCGTCGAAGGAACCTCTCTCCCCGACTTTGCGGCCACAACCATCTCGGGGTGGTCTATGGAAACTCCTCTTGCTGGTGGCGCTGATCGTCGCGGCCGTGGCCTCCGTTGTCCTGTACCGGCAGCGGCGGACCGCCGAGGAGGCGGCCGAAGCCGGACGGGCGGCGGCGATCCGGACGGCGGCGGTGGCCGCGGCTCCCCTGGAGAGGACCCTCCGGCTGGCCGGAGTCACGGCCGCCGAGAACTTCGTCTCGCTGATTTCGCCGCAAATGCGAGGCAGCCGGAGCGGCTTCGGCCGGAGCGGCCGAAGCGACTCCTCGAGCGACGTGGCGACGCAACTTGCCTCGACCGCCGGGAGGAGTTCGAGCAGTTCGAGTTCCTCTTCCAGCAGTGGTTCGTCAATCGCCAGCACGGCCAACACTACCACCACCAGCGCGTTCTCCGCGGCCACCAGCCGGTCGGCGACGACCAGCAGCATTTCACGTACTACGAGCTCTTCTTCCTCCAGTTCGACCTCGACCAGCTCCACCCTTGGCAGCGACGGACTGGGATCGACCAGCAGCAGCCTGAGCAGCGGGGGCGGCGGGGGAGGAGGCGGCGGCGACTTCGGCCTGGTTTTGCAGATGCTGGCTGCCAACGGATCGAGGGTGCAGAAGGGCGACGTGGTGGCCGAGTTCGACCGCCAGTCGATGCTGAACCGGCTGGACGATTACCGGGCCAGCGTGGCGCAGACCGAGGCCGTGGTGCGCAAGAAAAGGGCGCAACTGGAAGTTACCCGCAAGGCGCACGACCAGAAGGTTCTGGCGGCCAAGGGCGCAGTCGACAAGGCCGCCTTGGATCTGAAGACGATTCCGGTGCGGTCGGCCATCGATTCGGAGAAGTACCGGCTGGCGCTGGAAGCGGCGGAGGCGTATTACAAGCAGTTGGTGGCGGAGACCAAGTTCGTGGAGATCTCCGAGGCGGCCACGATCCGGGACGCCGAGATCGAGCTGGCGCAATCCAAGATCGAGTTGCAGCGCGCCGAGAACAACGTCAACCGCATGGTTTCGAAGGCGCCGATCCCGGGGCTGGTGGTAGTGCAGCAGACCTTCCGCGGCAGCGAGTTCGCGCAGATCCAGCAGGGCGACCAACTGTCTCCGGGACAGTCGTTCATGCAGATCGTGGACCTGCGGTCGATGGTGGTGAACGCCACGGTGAACCAGGTGGACGTGGAGAAGCTGCGCATCGGCCAGAAGGCGCACGTGCGCTTCGACGCCTATCCGGACCTGGAAGTGCCGGCGCGGGTATACTCGATCGGGGCCATGACCAAACCGGGAGGTTTCCGGTCGAGCTTCATGAAGGAGATCCCGGTGCGGTTGCGGCTGGAGAGACTGGACCCGCGCGTAATTCCCGATCTCACCGTCAGCGCCGACGTGGTCATTGAGAGAGAGGACCGGGCCAACGTGGTTCCGATCGAAGCGGTCTTTCAGGACGCTCCCGAGGCGAGCCGCTACGTATACGTGCGGGGTCCGGACGGCTGGCTGCGGCGGGAGGTGGAGACCGGGCTGTCCAACCACACCACGGTGGCCATTCGTTCCGGATTGCGTCCCGGCGATGTAGTGGCGCTGTCGCGCCCCCAGGCGGAGCGGAAGAACGGGGCTGCAGCCCCCAGGCAATAGGACGAGGCGAAGCGGATGTCGAAGGATCTGAAACCGAAGATTCGAATTGGCCAGTCGGCCGGGTCTCGGCGGCGGCGGGCCATCATCTGGGCCGTTCTGCTGCTGGTGTGTGGCGGAGGCCTGTTCGCCGCCTATCGATACGCGGGCACCACCACCGTCGAGGTCCCGGTGACGCGCGTGCGGCGCAGCGAGTTCGTCATCAGCGTGAAGGCGCGCGGCGAGGTGAAGAGCACGCGGTCGGTAATCCTGAGCGCGCCGCAGGTTCCCAGCCCGAGAATCGTCCGCCTGGCGGAAGCGGGCAAGCCGGTGAAAAAGGGCGACGTGGTGATCGAGTTTGACGCCGCCCAGCAGGAGCAGTACTTCATCGAGGGCACCACCAGCGTGCGCTCGGCCGACGCCGATATCGTCAAGACCAAAGCGTCGCACAAGATGAGCGACGAGATGGACTCGATGAACCTGATGACGGCGGAGTACAACCTGGAGCGGGCCAAACTGGAGGCCAGCAAGGCCGAGATCCTGTCGGAGATCGAAGGCGCGAAGAACAAGATCGAGGTGGGGATCTCGGAAGGCGAGATGAACCAGGTCAAGACGCAGATCAAGGCACACGACGTCACGCAGCAAGCCGACCTGGACCGCCTGAATCAAAGGAAGGAAAAGACGCTGCGGGATTTGCAGCGCTACAAGACGTACCTGTCCAGGATGGTGGTTCGGGCACCCAACGACGGCATCGTGAATCTCCTGCCCAACTTCCGTTCCTCGGGATCGTGGGGTTCGGCGCCGCCGCCGTTCAAGGAGGGCGACAGCGCCTGGACCGGAGCCTCCATCGCGGAGATTCCGGACCTGTCGGAGATGCGCCTGGATCTGAAACTGGAAGAAGTGGACCGGGGCAAGATCCGGCTGGGACAGCAGGTACGCCTGCGGGTGGACGCCGTGCCCGACAAGGAATTCCGCGCCGAGCTGGATTGGATCAGCCCGATCGCGGCGCTCCAGTTCAGCCGTGGCTTCGGCATGTCGGAGAAGAGCTTCCCGGTGCGCGCCACGCTGAAAAACCTGGATCCGCGGCTGCGGCCGGGGATGAGCGCCACCGCCGAGATCATCATCGAAAGCGAGCCCAACGCGCTGCTGATCCCGGTGCGCGCCAGCTTCATGAAGGGCGGCAAGCCGGCGGTGTACGTCCAGCGCGGACAGGTTTTCGAGACCCGACTGATCGAGGTGGGCAAGAGGAACGAGAGCGACATGGTCGTTCTGAAGGGCCTGAGAGAAGGTGAGATGGTCGCCATGGAGAATCCGGCCGAGGCGGCCAAGCGAGCAAAGAAGCTGTGAGGACCGGACGAGCCGGTTCTTGCCGAGCATAGGCGATCCCGCAAATGAAGAAGATTCTGTTTCGCGTTACTTTGGCGCTGGTGGTACTGGCGGCCGGCTGGGGCGGATACCGCATGTTCCAGCAGATGCCGCAGCGTCAGCAGCAGGTTCCGACCACGCGCGTAAGGCGCGGCGATGTCATCGTGCGCAGTTTCTCGCGCGGCGAGTTGCGGGCGGTCCGCTCGGTGACGCTGACAGCGCCCAACCTGTTCGGCACGGTGCAGGTCACGCGCCTGGCTCCGCTCGGCGCGCTGGCACGGGAGAAGGACCTGGTGATCGAGTTCGACGATTCCGAAGTCCGCTCGCGGCTTGAGGAAAAAGAGCTGGAGATGGAGCAGATCGACGAGCAGATCAAGAAAGCCGAGGCGGATCTCGCGATCCGGAACAACTCGGACCAGGTCGAGCTGCTGCAAGCGCGTTTCAGCGTGCGCCGGGCCGAGTTGGACGTCAAGAAAAACGAGCTACTTTCCCAGATCGACGCCAAGAAGAACCTACTCAACCTGGAGGAGGCACGGCGGCGGCTCTCCAAGCTGGAATCCGACGTCAAGTCGCGGCAGGTGCAGGCGGAGGCGGAACTGGCGGTGTTGCGGGAGAAGAAAAACAAGGCGCTGGTCGAGCTGGCGCGGGAGAAGACGCGTCTAAACCAGGTGAAGCTGCTGGCGCCGATGAGCGGGCTGGTTTCGATCCGGCAGAACTCGACCGGGTTCCGCATGATGGGCATGCAATCGCCCGACATCCGTGAAGGCGACCAGGTGCAGCCCGGAATGCCCGTGGCCGACGTCCTGGATCTGTCCGAACTCGAGGTTACGGCCAAGGTGGGCGAACTGGACCGCGCCAACCTGCACGAGGGCCAGGAAGTGATGATCACCCTGGACGCGATATCCGGCAAGACGTTCCGCGGAAAGATCAAGAATCTGAGCGGAACGGCGACGGCCAACGTCATGTCGTCGGACCCGGCCAAGAAGTTCGATGTGAACTTCTCCATCGAGATGAAAGACCTGATGGAGGCGCTGGGCGCCAAGCCGGAGCAGATCCGGCGGGTTCTGGAAACGGCGGAACAGAACCGCAAGAAGCCCCCGATGCAGTCCTTCGCCAGCTCACTGTTCGGCGGTGGCGGCTTTCCGGGCGCGGGAGGGGGCTCCGGCGGGGGCTTCATGGTCTCCATGCCGGGTGGCCAGGGCGGCATGAGCGGAGTGGGCAGCGGCAGCGGCATGATGCCCGGGGGCGAGGCGGGCGCCGCCGGGATGAGCGGCAGCCGCGGCTCGGGAGAAGGCGGGCAGCGCCGGATGATGATGATGGGCGGCGGCGCCGGCGGTCCGGGCGGCAGTGGTGGGCCGTTGGCCAACATGAGCGAAGAGGACCGGAAGAAGATCCAGGCCGCGCTCCAGAAGGCGCTCAGGGGCAAGAACATGCAGGATCTGAGCCAGGACGAGCGCCGGCAGATCTTCACGAAACTGCGCGAACAATTCCCGCAGATGGCCCAGGGCCGCCCGCAGCGGGCGGCCGGCGAGGGTGGTGCCGCGGCGGGCGGTCCACCCGCCGCTGGTGGCGTGCCGGGCGGTGGCCCGGGCGGCGCCCCCGGTGGCGGGATACCCATGATGGGTCTGGGAAGCCGCAGCCAGTTCTCCGAGAAGGACCTAGCCAACGCCAAACTGCCTCCGGCGCCGGAAGAGGATACCCAACTGGATGTCCTTCTGCGTCCGGGCCTGCTGGCGGACGTTGAGATCATCGTGGAGAAATACCCGAACGCC
>CAYOTD010000132.1:0-10046 GCA_964406685.1 uncultured Solibacteraceae bacterium
CCGGCTTTCTCTTTGACCCGCAGGCTCGCGCCGTGCGCTCCATCCAGGGCGTTCTCGGCGCATCCTATCTTGGCGAGGCCGTCGTCGCCGATCTGGAATATGCCTCGGTAGCGCCGAACGGCAGGTATGCCGTCGCCGTGCGGCAGGACAGCGTGCTGCTGCTCCGGGGCCTGGACCAGGGAACCGTCGGGCAGTCGATCCTGGAAGGATCCGCTGCGGGCGTAACCCGCGCCGCCTGGAGCGCGGATTCCAGCGCCGTGGCCCTGTGGGGCGACGCCGGACGCGTCCAGGTTTGGACCGATCTGGCCTCCACTCCCCGCCTGGCGCTGGCCGCCGACGCGGGTGAAATCGTCGCCGTGGCCGTAACCGCCGAGGGCCGCGGCCTGGTAGTGGCGGCCCGGTCCGGAGCGATTCTGGCCGCCTCCGAGGGCGCCGCCCTCCGGGCCATCCTTCAGTTGGAGCGGCCCACCGCGCTGGCCTTGGCCGGTAACCGGCTGTTCGTGGCCGACGCCGCCCGCAACGAGATCCTCTCCATCGGGGATTACCTGAAGGGAGGCGACGCCCAGATGTTCGCCAATCTCGCCGGCGGAGTCGAGGATCCGGTAGCGTTGGCGGTTTCGCCGGACCGGAGCCTGCTCTATGCCGCCAGCCGCTCCAAGCGCACGCTGATGGCGTTCCGGGTGGGCACAGCCGAAGCCGCCGGCGTGGCGGAGTTGGACTTCGAGCCCACGCGCCTGGAGCAGTTCTCCGCGTCGTACTTCTCGCTCACCGGCGGAGGCGACGGCGCGCCGATTCAGGTGCTGGACAGCGCCCGCGCGCTGGCTGTCTATTTCGTGCCGGCCGGACCGGCTTCGGAGATGGAGGACTGACATCGTGAACCGCAAATACTCGCTCTCGATTCCGGCGCTGATCGCCTTGTTCGCCCTGGCCCCGCCGGCCTGGGCCGACGCGCCGTTCTCCATCCGCGCGCAGCTTCCGCAGGCGACCTCGATCCTGGCCGACGGCGGGACGCTGACCATGCAGGCGGACTCGCTCAGCTCCGTGGTGCCGGCGACCATCACGTTGACCTACACCGGCTCGAACACGACCTTCGCCATCAACGCCATCGATGTCGTGGGCGCGACCGACTTCACGCTCGGCAGCCTGCCGGATCTTTCCCAAGGCTCGGCCACCTACCGCGGCACGCAGACCGTCTCGTTCGCGCTGCGCTACCAGCCCCGCGCCAGCGTCAAGGCCACGGCGCGCGTCAGTGTTTCCTATACCACCGGCGGTGCCACCGGCTCTCTGACCCTCAACCTGGCGGGCGTGGCGCCGGAGTTTGCCTTCAGCTACATTCCCGAGGGCGGCAATCCCATCCAGGTCGCCGCCGGCGGCACGATGAAGATGGCGCTCACCGCGATTGACGCCACTTCGAACAACGTCGTGGTGGTCACCAACAAGGGGAGCGGCCCGGGCGTCATCGGCGGCGTCAGCCTCACCGGGACGGCGTTCTCCTTGGTGGGCATCCCGCTGCCTGACGTAACGGTCGAGTCCGGCAAAGAACTGCGATTCACCGTCGCCTTCACGCCCAAGCAGCTTGCCCCCTCCACCGGCGTCGTCAAAATCGTGCTGTTCGACAAGACGGTCAGCTTCGATGTGGTCGGCGAAGGCTCCGGCCCGGATTGGAAGTATGAGATCGTCCAGGACGGCATGGGCTCGGCCATCACGGCGGGACAGGTGATCTCGCTTCCCGACGCGGAGATCGGCGAGAAGAGCACGGTTACCCTCCGCGTGACCAACGGCGGCAACGCCGACGGCAGGATCACGGCGATCAACGTGGCCGGAACCGGGTTCAGCCTGACCGATGCGCCCTTCGTGCCTCTGACCCTTCCGATCGGCGCAACGGCGACCGTGACGGTGACCTTCGCGCCCACGCAGGCGGGCCGCGTCAGCGGACGGTTGCGGATCGGCAACGACACCTTCGAGATCAGCGGCAACGGGCTGGGCTCGGTGCTGCAATTCGCCTATACCATCGGTTCGGCCAGCATCACCGTGCAGAACAACGGGCAGGTGGCCTTTTCGCCGGTGGCCGTGGGCGGTTCCTCGACGGTTCGCTTCATTGTGAGCAACACCGGCACGGCCTCGGCCTCGATCGGATCGATCAGCGTCGTGCAGACGGGCACGGTCTTCGCCCTCTCCCAGGTGCCCGCGATGCCGATCACGATCCAGCCCAACGGTTCCTTCGCCTTCCAGGTGGCGTTCACGCCCACCACGATGGGCGCTTCCTCCGCCACCCTCAAGCTGGACACGCAGACCTTCACTCTCGCCGGGACCGGCAACGCGCCGGCCGCCCTGCCGGCGTACAAGTTCGAAGGGCCGGCGGCGGCCCAGGACCCGATGGCCCAGCCGGCGGTTACGCTCTCGCTCTCCGAGGCCTATCCGCTGGTGCTGTCGGGTACGCTCACGCTGAACTTCTACTCGGAAGTAGGCGTCAACGACCCCTCCGTGCAGTTCGCCACCGGCGGCCGCACGGTGGCGTTCACCATCCCGGCCAACTCGACCCGCGCGGTGTTCCCCAACAACGCCAGCCAGGTCCGGGTGCAGACCGGATCGGTCGCCGGATCGATCACCCTGACTCCGTCCTTCCAGACCACGGAAGGCAAGATCGATCTCACCCCGCTCAACCCGGCGTCGTTCAGCCTGTCGGTGGCGCAGTCGGCGCCGCGCCTGCTGGGCGTGTCGATCACCAGTAAGAGCAGCTCCGGTTTCACGGTGCTGGTGACGGGGCTGGCCACCGGGCGCTCGATCACGCAGATGGATTTCACCTTCTCGCCCACCAGCGGGGAGAACGTCGCCACCTCGAAGGTGACGCTTCCGGTGGAATCGAGCTTCGTGGCTTGGTACACCTCCACGGCCTCGCAAGCCTACGGCAGCCTGTTCACCGCGTCCGTTCCGTTCACCATGTCCGGAGACGTCAAGAACGTGGCGAGTATCGTGGACACCATCCAATCCGTTTCGGTGACGCTGACCAACCGGCTGGGAACCTCGGCCGCGCAAAGCGTCAACCTGAAGTAAGTCGCTCCCAAATCGCGGAGTAACAAGGGGGACCGGCCGCCGCCGGTCCCCTTTTTGCGTTGGCGGGAGGGGAATCGTTTAGAATGATGGCGTGTCCTCCGGCGGCGCGCAGGCCTCCAATGGCTCCCGGGTAGCTGAGATCGCGGATGCCTGCATCCGGGAGCAGTTGGAGCGGATCCTGCGGAGCGCAACTTTCCGTCACTCCACGCAGCATCGCACGCTGCTCGCCTATCTGGTTCGCGAATCGTGCCAGGGCCATGCGGACGAGCTGAAGGAATACAGCGTGGGGGTCGATGCCCTGGGCCGGCCCGAAGGCTACAACCCCCGGCAGGACGCCACGGCGCGCATTCAGACCGGCCGGCTCCGCGCGCGGATGGAAGAGTACTACCGCACCGAGGGCGCTGCGGACCCGCTGGTTCTCAGCATTCCCAAGGGCGGCTTCAAGGTACACTTTCGAAACCGCTCCGCGGTCGAGGGACTCGGAGGCCTGCGCAAGCTGAAACGGCTGTGCGCCGGCCTCGGCATCCTCCTGGCTGCCGCCGTGGCCGTCTCCCTGTGGCTGGCCGTCGAGCTTTCGCGCGGCCGGGCCAACGCCCGGCTGGCGTCCAGCGTCTGGACAAGGGAGCTGGAGTCCATCTGGCGGCCGTTCCTCCACAACGACCGGCCGCTGACCCTCAGCCTCGGCACTCCGCTGTTCTTCAGCGTGGGTGGAGTCCTGGTGCGGCAGTGGGGCGAAAATGAGTGGCAGGAGGGCCAGCTTCCCCCCGCCATCCGGACCATCCGCGACGCCCTGCGCGCCCCGTACGTGCGCCCCTTCCACGCCTACAACGGCTTTGGTGAGACCACCGGGGCGATTCGCCTGCAACGGCTGTTTCTGTCCCGAGGTAAGGACCTGACGTTCCGCCGCAGCGACCGGCTCTCCTGGGACGATTTCCGCGAGCGCGACCTGATCCTGCTGGGCTCGCCCAAGTCCGTCGCCCACCTGAAGCACTTCCGCGATCTCACCACGAACCTGGCCTTCGCGGTCCAGGAGGACCGCATCGTCAACTTCAATCCGGCCCAGGGGGAAGCGCCCTCCTATGCCCGGTCTCCCCGGGCGGGCGATTCAACCTACGACGGCTATGCGCTGGTGACGCGGCTTCAGGGCTTCGACGGCGCGGGGAACATCATGATTCTGGGATCGCCCGACACCGAAGGCACGCTTGCCGCCTGCGAGTACGTGACCAACCCGCAGCTTGCCAGGGAACTGGTGCGCGAGGTGGCGTCCGGCGGACGGCCCCTGCCGGAAGCCTACCAGGTGCTGCTGAAGGCGACCTTCCGGGCGGATGTCCCGCTGAAGATCAACCACATCGCCCACCGCGAGATCAAGCCGGGGGCTGCGCGGCAGTGACGCCGGGTTCCTCCACCGCCTCGCGCGCGGTGTAGCCGAGCGACACCACCACCAGGAACATCAGCAGGATCTCGCTGTCGCCCAGGTTATATTCGAAAAAGCCCGTCACCAGGATCCCCAGTGTGGTGGCGATCGCGCCGTGCAGCAGGAACCGCCGGTTGTCGAGGCCCGCGGGCAGCCTCCGCAGCACGCTGAGGAAGTCCCACAGGATCTTGCCCAGCAGCCACAGCAGCACCAGAAGAGTGGGGATGCCGCGCTCGGCGGCGTATTGCAGATAGATGTTGTGCAGGTGGCCGTACCAGCCCGCCGGCAACGGGTTCGGGGCGTCCGGCGGCAGGTAGTCCTTGAACCGCGCGTTGACCACCTCCGGCCCCAGGCCGAACCAGGGGTGGGTCTGAATCATACGCACCCCGGTGCGCCAGGTGATGACGCGGTGCAGGTTGGAATCGAGCTGCCCGCGCGGATGGATAAAGGAATCGAACCGCTCCCGGATGGAACCCGGCCCCAGCCATACGGCCAGGGCGAGGGCCGCCGGAACGATCAGCACAAAGGGCTTCCGCCAGAACCACAACAGGTACAGAACCACCGCCGCGGCCGCCAGCCAGATCCCGCGCGTGAAGTTTAACACCAGCGCCACGCCGATCACCGCCGTGCACAGCGGCCAGAACCACAGGGCGCGCTTCCGCATGGGCGAGAAGAGGAGGAAAGCCAGCAGCATCGCCAGCAGGATCATCATCTGGCCGCCGAAGGTCATCCAGTGGCTCATGAAGCCGGTGGTGCGGTCGGCGATGTAGTGCTGGTAGAAGGGGAAGCCCATGATCCGGGACTGTTCCATCTTCTGGTAAAACTGCGCCAGGCTCTTGACCGCCGACACCATCCCCACTCCCGTCCACACCATCACCAGGCGGGTGGCGTCCTCGGTCCGGCGCAGCAGGCTGCACATGACCGGAATGGCGAGAAACACAAAGAACTTGCGGATCTGCGGGCGCCCCGCGGCCGGGTCCTGGGAGAGAGCCACCGCCGCCAGCGTCCCCAACAGAAACAGCCCCAGGGGTAGTTTGATCGGGGGCATCCGCAGCTTCTCGCCCGACAGCAACAGCGCCGCCAGCGCCAGGGCCAGCAGCGTCTGACAGACGGCGATGGACAGCAGCGCGGCCACCGCTGAGCTGCAAGCCAGGTAGAAGGCGGCGCGCCGGAAGAACTCTTGCGTGGAACTCATGGATCGGCTCCGGCGGATTGCCGGACTCCCCAGTATGCCAAAATGGGGTTCGGCGGGCCAGCCAATGACGATCTACCTGCTGCGACACGGGATTGCCGAACCGGCGGGGCCGGGCGCCAGCGACGCCGAACGGGCTCTGACCGAGGAAGGGCGCAAGAAACTGCGGGCCACGCTCAAGCTGGCGCGCGGCGCCGGCGTGAAACCCGATGTTGTGCTCACCAGCCCGCTGGTCCGCGCGGTGGAAACCGCCGAGTTGGCGGTGGAAGTCCTGAGTTGTGCGGAAACGCCCGAGCGGGCCGAAGCCCTGGCGCTGGGCGGCACTCCGGAGGACGTCTGGAGCGAGATCCGGCGGCACAAGGACGCAGAGTCCGTGCTATTGGCTGGCCACGAACCCCAGTTCAGCCAGCTCGCGGCTTACCTGCTGGCCGCGCCCGAGCTTGCGGTCGATTTCAAGAAGGGCGCGCTGCTGGCGATCGAAATGGCGCAACTGGGCGCGCGCCCGCGCGGAGTGCTGCGCTGGATGCTGGCGCCGAAGCTGGCCGCGAAGGGAGCTTGAGGCGTTCGTTGCCGTCGCGGCTGGAGTATGATGAGTTAGCCCGGTGATCCCGATGGTCCGAAGGCGCGCGCTGGTGTTGTGCCTGCTGGCAACGGGCGTGACCCCTGTCTGGCCCCAGGAGTCCCGCGCCACGCTGCTGGGCATCATTGCCGATGCCACCGGCGCCGTCCTCCCCGAAGTCCGGCTGACGGCGACGAACACTTCCACCGAAGTGCGCTACTCGGCGGAAACCAATGGGGAAGGGAACTACGTCCTGCCCTACCTGCCTCCCGGCGTCTATCGCCTGAGGGCGGAACGCGACGGCTTTCGAACCTTCGAGCGCGGTTCCGTCGAATTGCAGATGGGCGACCGCGTGCGCATCGACCTGGTTCTTCAACTGGCGCGCATGGCCGAGAACGTCGTGGTGATCGCCGAGCCCGCCATCTCCGCTTCCGCCGATTCGTCCCTGGGCACGGTGATCGACGCGCGGCGCGTGGCGGAACTTCCCATCGCCCACGGGAACGCCTACCATCTCACCCAGTTGGCGGCCGGAGTCACTTACGGCGGCAACGGCAACTTCGACCGCCCCTTCGATCCCACCCATATCGCCAACTACGCCATGGCGGGGGGCTACGGCCTGCGCAACGAACTGACCCTGGACGGCTCTCCGAACACGTCGATGACCGCCGCGCGCTACCAGGCCAGCGCCGCCTATGTCCCGCCCGCCGACATCATCCGGGAGATGAAGATCACCACCGTGGCGCTGGATGCCAGCGTCGGCCACACCGAAGGCGGCCTGATCAGCATCAGCCTGAAGACCGGCGCCAACGCGCCCCACGGCGCCCTCTACTACCACCACCAGAGCCCGGAGATGTTCGCCAATTCCTGGCTGGCGAATGCCCACGGCCAGCCGCGTTCGGAGTTCGTCTACCATCGCTGGGGCGCGTCGCTGTCCGGGCCAATCACGATCCCTCGCCTGTATTCCGGCAAGAACCGGACCTTCTTCCTGTGGGGCTACGAGGCCATCCGCGAGCGGCGGCCACGCTCTCTGGGCGATCAGACGGTCCCGACCCTGGCCGAACGGGAGGGCGATTTCTCGGCGCTGCTGGCCCTCGGCGGCCGCTATCAGCTTTACGATCCCGCCACCCGCCGCCCGAACCCGGCCGGAGGCCTCATCTCCGACCCGCTGGCCGGCAACCGAATTCCCGCCTCGCGCATCAACCCCATCGCCACCAACATCCTGAAGTACTTCGCTCTTCCCAACACCGCGGGGACCGCGGACGGGCAGAACAACCTGTCCCGGTCCGACCTGGCCGAAGCCGTCTTCTACTCCAATCATGCCTGGCGGATCGACCACAACTTCAGCGAGCGCAACCGCGTGTTCGCCAGCGCCGCCCTCTACGACCGCTCCAGCGACTATCTCAACTACTTCGACAATCCCTCCACCGGGCAGACCTTCCAGTTCATCGCCCGCCGCGCCGCCCTGGACCATGTGCGCGTCCTGTCGCCCACCTCCGTGCTGAACCTGCGCTACTCCTACAACCGTTTCGTCCGCGCGGCCGACTTCAACCCCGAAAGCCGCGGTTTTGACCTGACCACGCTGGCGCCCGGCAACGCCGCCTGGGCGGGGTGGAACAACACGCTGGACTCGCGGACGCGGCGGTTTCCACTGATCGACATCGATGGCTACTACAACCTGGTGGGCGCCAGCAGTTCCGGCGTGCTGTTCCGCCCGCAGGACACGCACTCCTTCGCCGCCGCCCTCGACCGCACTCAGGGGAACCACACGATGAAGCTCGGCGCGGAGTACCGCGTCTATCGCAAGAACGAGGTCAACCCCTATCCCGCCTCGACGGTGGGCGCCGCCGGCGGCTCCTCTACCGGCTGGCTGCGTTTCGCCGAGGATTGGACCAAGGGGCCGACCGACACCTCGGCCGCGCCGCCCATCGGCGCCGGGCTGGCTTCGTTCCTGCTGGGCCTGCCCACCGGAGGCGGCATCGCGCGGCGCGCCAGCTTCGCCGAGCAGTCCTCGGTGTCGGCGGTCTACTTCCAGGACGACTGGCGGCTCTCGAGGCGTTTCACCCTCAGCTTCGGCCTCCGCTACGAACTGGAAGGGCCGATCACCGAGCGTTACAACCGCAGCGTGCGCGGCTTCGATCCCGCCGCCGTGCTGCCCATCGAAAGCCAGGTGAAGACCAACTACGCCGCCATCGCGGCCGCCATCCCGGAGCGCTCTGTGGCCCGGTTCAACCTCCGCGGGGGCGTGACCTTCGCAGGGGTGAACGGTGAACCGCGCACCCTCTATGGCCGCGACTTCGACAACCTGATGCCGCGCATCGGGCTGGCCTACAGCCTGGATTCCCGCACCGTCGTGCGCGGAGGCTTCGGCCTGTTCTTCGGAGCGATGGGCATCCGCCGCGGCGACGTCTACCAGACCGGTTTCAGCCTGACCACTCCGCTGACGCCGACCATCGACAACGGGCTCAGCTTCGCGGCCACGCTCGACAATCCCTTCCCCGGCGGGGTCCAGAATCCGCCCGGCGCCTCTCTGGGCGCGATGACCGGGGTCGGCGACGAGATCTCGTATTTCAACACCGGTTTCGTCGCGCCTTCCGTGCGCCGGTGGCAGTTCAGCCTGCAACGTCTGTTCGGAGACTGGGGAGTCTTCGAGGCGTCCTATGTCGGCAGCGGCGGCCGGCGCCTGGAAACCGTCCGGAAGGTGGACGGCATCCCACTCGAGTACCTGAGCCGCTCCACCACCCGCGACCAGGCGCGCATCGACTACCTGTCCCGGCAGGAGCTCGACAATCCCTTCTACGGCGTGCTGCCGGCCTCGACGCCGCTGGGCAGCTCGCGCAAGATTTCGCGCGCGGCGCTGCTCACCGCCTACCCGCAGTTCACTTCGATGGAAACCACCGCGAACGAGGGCCGCTCCTGGTATCACAGCCTGCAAGCGCGGTTCGACAAGCGGTTCTCCGGCGGCTTGACGGTGGGCGTTTCCTACACCTGGTCGAAGCTGATGGAAGCCATCTCCTACCTGAACGAGATGGACACGGCGCCCTGCCGCGCGGCGGCGGCCACCGACTTTCCGCACCGGCTTTCCGGGAGCTGGATTTACGAGCTTCCCTTCGGACGCGGCCGGCGGCTATCCCGCTTTGCCGGCGGATGGCAGGTCGAAGGGCTGTACGTCTATCAAAGCGGATCGCCGCTCGCCTTCGGCAACATCGGCTTCGCCGGGAACGTCAAGGACATTCCGCTTTCCCCCGGCGAGCGCACCGCCGAGCGCTGGTTCAACACCGAAGCCGGCTTCCTCCGCGACAGCTCCCAGGCGCTGGCCTACAACGTGCGGACCTTCCCGCTGCGGCTGAGCGGAGTGCGCGGACCGGCGATGAACAACTGGGACCTGTCGGTGCTGAAGAACTCGCGGCTGCGCGAGGGCGTGTCTCTCCAGGTGCGCGGCGAGTTCCTCAACGCCATGAACCGCGCCTGGTTCTCCAATCCCAACACCACGCCCACCAGCAGCCTGTTCGGCTCCATTACCTCCGAGCAAGGCTACATGCGCCGCGTGCAGCTCGGCATCAAGCTGGTATTCTGATGTGTTCGTCCGGCAGCCGTTCGCAGCAGGTCAGGCGTGAGTCGAACGGGTAATCTGGGTGTTCTTGCGTACAGCCGCCTTTACCAGATTCAGATCCACGCCCATCTCTTCGGCGATCTGAAGGATACCATTCAGATCCTTGGGATAGCATTTTCCGGTTCATCTCCCAAAAGCGTAATTAGCGTTCGACCGGCAATGGCAGCCGGGCGCAGCAATGATAGATGGCGGCAATGAAGGTGCTCGCCGTGCGGAA